>JAZDDD010000020.1:0-3438 GCA_036679545.1 Gemmatimonadota bacterium
CATCAAAGGCCTCTATTTTAAGACCGCCCTGGACGGCGGTGGATATGGCTCGTACGGTGTTGCCAGTACGTACTACACTGGTGCGTTACAAACCACGACCTATGCCATCGACAACTACAAGTTTCAAGGCGCGCGTGCGTTCACAAACAAGGCCCCGTGCGGTCCGAAACGAGGACACGGCACACCACAACCTCGGTTCGGGTTGGAAGTCCAATTGGATCGTATTGCCGAGGATCTTTCTATTGATCCGGCCGAGTTGCGGCTGAACAACCTCGCACCGCCTAACACGGTAACAGCCAACTACCTCTCGATCGGTTCGATGCATCTTGGCGACTGTATTCGCAAAGTCGTTAAGGGCTCAGAGTGGAGACAACGGTATGGAAAGTTACCACTGGGACGGGGGCTTGGTCTTGCGTGTTCGAGTTACATCAGTGGCGCGGGGCTTCCAATCTACTGGAACAACATGCCGCATTCGGGTGTGCAGCTGAAATGTGATCGCAGTGGTGGCGTAACGGTATTCTGTGGATCAACGGACATTGGTCAGGGTTCCGATTCAATCCTCGCGTACATCGTCGCCGAAGTGTTGGGGGTAGACCTCATCGACATACGCGTCGTCACCGCTGATACCGATCTTACACCCGTGGATCTGGGGAGTTACTCGAGCAGAGTCACGCTTATGTCCGGTAACGCAGCGCTACAGGCGGCAGAAAACGCTCGATCCGTTATCTCGAAAGCGGTCGCCGGCGAACTGAAAATAGCGACGGCACGCGTATCGTTCGCCGAAGGAAAAGTGTTCGACGCACAAGACCCTGACAACGGTGTCGCGTTCGCGAAAGCAGTACAACTCGCAGAAGCGAGTTCCGGTACCGTGGGGGCCGTTGGTTCATACACGCCGCCAAAAAGTCCCGGACGTTACCGCGGCGCGGGTGTGGGACCGTCACCGGCGTACTCGTATTCCGCGGCGGTCGTCGAGGTTGACGTAGATCCCGACACAGGCATCGTACGCGTACCCACCGTGTGGATCGGCCATGACATCGGCCAGTCCATCAATCCAACCACCGTCATGGGACAAGTCGAAGGCAGCGTCTATATGGGTCTTGGCGAAGCGTTGATGGAGGAAATGACCTACCGCGGCAATCGCAACGTAGTCCACAAAATCCCGAGCATGTTAGAGTACAAAAGTCCGACAACGCTCGAGATGTGCGATGTCATCACCTACCTCGTTGGCAGCCCGGATCCCAACGGCCCCTTCGGCGCAAAAGAGGTCGGTCAGGGGCCGCTCTTGCCTATCATGCCGGCCGTTGCCAACGCCGTGTACGACGCGGTGGGTGTACGGGTCGATGAGGTGCCGATTACACCTGAGAAAGTGCGCAAGGGATTGAAGGACAAGGAACGCGGTGGTTCCGGTCGAGTTGGGCCGAAGTCCTTCCCCGAAATCGATTGGGGGGAACTCACGCACGTGCCGCCACCATGGGACGGTGGTGACGGCAAAGCACTACCCCAAGAAGTTCCCGCGGGCAGTACAGCACACCCCGAACGGCAACACTGACGTGCTCCGCTTACCACCGTTCCGTTACTACGAACCTTCGTCAATTCGCGAAGCGCTACTCATCAAACGCGAAGCCGGAGACGACGGCATGTACGTTGCCGGCGGCACCGATCTGTACCCAAACATGAAGCGATTGCATCAAACCCCAAAGACGGTGGTATCGCTTTTGAAGGTGCCCGGGATGCACGAAGTCAAAACAGGTAAAACCGGAGCAATACGTTTGGGGAGCGGTCTCACATTAACGGAAGTATCACAACACAAAGATGTCGTCTCGGGACATCCAGCCGTTGCGCGGGCTGCACGTCTCGTGAGTACTCCGTTGCTTCGGAACATGGGTACCATCGGCGGGAATCTTTGCCTGGACACTCGGTGCAACTACTACAACCAATCTTTCGAATGGCGAAAGTCGATCGACTTCTGCATGAAGAAAGATGGCGCCATCTGCTGGGTAGCACCCAGTAGTCCACGTTGCTGGGCTGTGCAATCGAGCGATGTGGCGCCGGTCATGGTAGCCATCGGCGCCGAGTATGTGTTAGTTGGACCTAACGGCGACCGTACCGTACCAGCCGAAAGTTTCTACCACGACGACGGCATCGAGTATCTCACTCGCGAACGCGACGAGATCCTCACAGCGGTCAAACTGCCAAAGCCCAACGGATGGGATGCAACCTATTTAAAATTGCGTAGACGGGGATCGTTTGACTTTCCCGTCCTCGGCGTTGCGGCGAAGATCACCTGGGACGGAGACAAAGTCACCGCCGCGAGAATCGTACTCGGTGGAGTTGCAAGCTATACACAACGCGTCCCCGAGGCGGAGGCCGCCGTTGTAGGATCAACTTTGGACGACGAAAGTATTTCCCAGGCGGCCAACGCGGCGTTTAAACCCTCAAAGCCAATGGACAACACTGACTTCGGATTGGCATGGAGAAAGGAAATGACCCGTGTGTATGTGTCGCGGGCGCTCTCCGAGTTGAGAAATCGGCGCCGATCTTAGCGCTGATCACCCCGTCACGTCCTTTTTGCCACAGAGAATATAGAGGTTAGATGGAGGCCACAGAAATTGCTCCGTGACCTCCATCCCTCTCCGGGGCTTAGCTTGCTTTGGATTCGGCGTCGTCATCCGCCCGCGTAACGGCACGCAGGTCAGCTAAAGTTTTTTCCAAAATCTCGCCAACACGCCGTCTTTTCTCTTCGTTTCCGCGAAGCCGCCACGAAGCTCGATAGGCCTCCTTCACGACCCGGCCAACCAGGCGACTTACCTCGGGCATTGGATCGCTCGTGACATGATCGATCATTTCATCAACTCGATCAAAAATGTCGTCGACCGTGGATTTGTTCTCCTCGAGAAACGCCTTGCCTTCGTCCGTAACCGAGTAAACCTTCTTGCCGGCCTGCTCTTCGCTGCTAACCAGACCTTCATCCTCCAACCACTGCAGAGTTGGGTAGACGGTGCCCGGTGATGGCTTGTAACAACCGTGCGTTTGCTCGGCCAGTTCTCGCATGACTTCGTACCCATGCATCGGCTTGTCAGCCAGCATCTTCAGGATGACGTACTTCATGTCTCCGGAACCGAACCAACGGCGGCGGCCTCCACGGCCTCTCCCACGTCGAGCTGATGGTCCCCAAGAAGACCACCATCCTCCAGAAGGGTCGAAGCCAAAGCCGTAGGCGTGATCTTTCATAGAATCCTCCATTGCTACGATATATCGATAAGATATTACGATCAGATATAACGTTACGATATATCTTATGAAATTCAAGGGGAGATTTGGTGTTACCCGCTACCCGCTACCCGCTACCCGCTACCCGCTACCCGCTACCCGCTACCCGCTACCCGCTACCCGCTACCCGCTACCCGCTACCCGCTACCCGCTACCCGCTACCCGCTA
>JAZDDD010000200.1:0-2277 GCA_036679545.1 Gemmatimonadota bacterium
TGGGAGTCGAGAAACGTGCTGATAGATCCCATCTGGCTTTCCATTCTCAGGAGATGGTCGCGATATGCTTGCGAGGCCCGTTAATGTAAACGGCTGACCATAGACACCCAAACCGGATAACTTTTGGTCGTGAGAACCAAGGAGACCTCAGAGTGCGCACGTTATCAATAATAGCCATGGTCGCTATTCTGCCGGCGAGTCTGACCGCGCAACGCGCGGCGGTGGACGCCGCGGTAGATCGGCTTGTGGACCAAACCGTTGAAATTCGGCACCAGATCCACCAAAACCCCGAACTCGGAAATCGCGAATTCGAAACAGCGCGTCTTGTCGCGGAACACCTCAGGGCGCTTGGACTCGAGGTTCAGACGGGAATTGCTCACACTGGAGTTGTGGCAATCCTTCGGGGTGGCCGGCCAGGCCCCGTCGTCGCCGTCCGCGCCGACATGGACGCATTGCCGGTCACCGAGGACACGCCATACGCATTCATGTCCAACGTCCGTACCACCTATTTAGGGCAAGATGTAGGTGTCAGCCACGCGTGTGGACACGACATACATACCTCCGTCCAACTCGGCGTCGCGTCCGTGCTGGCTTCGATGCGCGAAGATATTGCCGGAACGATAAAGTTCATTTTCCAACCAGCGGAAGAAGGACCACCGCCGGGCGAGGAGGGCGGAGCCGATCTGATGGTCGCTGAGGGCGTACTGTCCAATCCGGCACCGGCAGCAATCTTCGGACTCCACTCGTTCTCCGAAATGGCCGTTGGGACGGTGGGGTATACATCCGGCCCCGCCCTTGCTGCGGTCGATCATTTCAAAATTTCAGTCGAGGGAAAACAAGCTCACGGTGCTGCCCCCCACCTGTCGGTGGATCCCGTCGTCATGGCTGCGCAAGTTGTGACTGCTTTCCAAACGATTCGATCGCGAAACTTGTCTCCACTCGAACCAAGCGTGATCACCGTTGGCATTGTACGAGGCGGAACTCGTTTCAACATCATCCCCGCCGACGTACACCTCGAAGGCACCGTCCGAACGTACAACCCCGATGTAAGAGACGCTGTTGAGCGGCGCATGGGTGAAATCTTAGACGGCATCACTCGAGCCGGCGGCGGTTCCTACACGCTTGACTATGACAGAGGCACGCCGGCAACGATCAACGACGTCACGCTGACCAGCCAAATGGCACCGACACTCGAAAAGGTCGTGGGGCAGGACAATGTCCATGTACTGGATCCAACCATGGGCGGTGAAGACTTCGCATATTTTGCAAACGAAGTGCCGGGATTTTTCTTTCGCCTTGGTACGGTGAAACCGGGGACAACTTCGGGTGGCCACCACACGCCTAACTTCATGGCTGACGACGCATCGATTCCTATTGGGATGCGAGTCATGGTCAACCTACTGTTAGATTACTTGGCCAACGCAACCAGTATATCCGACGGGGGGCAATGACGTTTTCCAATCCAGCCGGTGACGCATCCAACAACGCCGCAGATTATGTCACTGCCCTACTCGAGTTATTGGGAGACCGCGATCCGTTGGCCGAGCAGGAAAAGTTAGTACCAGCAATCACAGAGCTAGTGGCCAACATGAGCACCGAAAGTCTCGGGCGCCCCGAGGCTCCGGGGAAATGGTCAGTCCTGGATGTGGTCCGACATTTGGCGCACACGGAACTCGTGTACGCGTATCGCTACCGGGTGACCGTCGCTCATGATCGACCGGACATTCCCGGCTTCGATCAAACTCTCTGGTCCGATCGACTTGGTAACGACGGTGGCGACATTGACAGTTTGCTGAATCGCCTTGCCGTTGTGCGCACGTGGAACATCGAATTTTTGCGTTCGGTGCAGCAAGAAGATCGCTCGCGTGAGGGTCATCACGAAGAACGGGGATGGGAGTCGCTAGACCACCAGGTGCGTCTTGGCGCGGCGCACGATTTGGTTCACAGACGACAGATAGAGAGAATAAAAAACACCGTCGGCTAGTGACTTAGTGACCAGTCTTCCAATTGGCCCCAGTCGATGTTTTTGCCGCCAACTTGGCGGTTTCTATCGAGTGCCTTGATCGATCGATGATGTGTTGTGCCGTTGACTGCGACTGTTTGATGGAAGATTTGCGAAAATGACCAACGATGGCCCCGAGACGTGCCACACCCAATGTGAAAACACCGGCCACCGGACGCGTGCCGAGCGTCACGCCGCGCTCAAACGCGCGCAGAAACTTCCCAACATCTCGATACCGCCGGTCTGGATCGACGGACATGGCGCGGCGCACGGCA
>JAZDDD010000201.1:0-3814 GCA_036679545.1 Gemmatimonadota bacterium
CGGTTTGTTTCGGTATCGCAGAAGGCCGACGAGGTGGAGCGCATCAACAGCACGTTGGCAACGGTGTCGAGCGCTGTTGAGGACGCAGAGGCTCGTCTGACCGAGACGGATCAGTCACTGGCCAATATTGAAGGCCGGTCGAAGAACCTCGAAGGTCTATCCGACCGCACGCGGATGTTGGCACAGGAAATCGATCAGCGCCAAACGGCGTTGGAGCGAGCCTCCGAGCATCTCGAGCGAGCGTCAACACTTCGTCAAGAAGCTGCAGACGTAACACAACAGCTGGAAGAAAAGGCAAACACGCTCACCGCGGCCCTGCAGAAAGCCGAGTCGCGCGCCGAACGGTTGGACGAGTTGTCAGAAAAGCTGGACGATCGCTCAAGCCATCTCCGCTTCGTCGAGAAGCGCATGGGTCAGTTCGAAGAGCAGCTTGGCAAATGGGAGCTGGCCGAACTCGAACTTGGCAGAGCACTCGACCAGGTGTTGGCACGTCAGGGCACCGTCGACGCCATGCAGGCTGACATCCGACATATGTTCGACCTGGCTGAACGCACCGTCCAGGATGTACGCAGTATCGCATCCGCCCAGAAAGAGATCGAAGCGTCACGCTCTTCGCTGGACGAAGTGCTACGCCGCATCAAGGAGTCCGACACCGCGTTGACGGATCTGGACCTCCGGCAACGACAGATCGAGCAGGCGGAGAATCGCCTAGCGCGGGCCGAGGCTGTGTTGATCGACATTCAGTCAAGCCTCGAGACATTGCAAAGTCAAAAGGCGGTCGTCGATCATGTGGTCGAGAAGGCAGGTTCACTCAGCTTCCAGTCCAAGCAAGCCGAGGTGCTTATCGAACGCTTACGCGAAGAGCGGGAGATAACCGCACGAGTCCGATCCGCTGTCGAGGAAACGCGTCGTGAAGACGACGAACCCATAACAGCCCCAGCGAGCCAGGTAAAGGCGAGCTGAACCAGGGGGCGGAAGGCGGTAGCGGTAAGACGGTAGGGCGGTAGCACACCGCCCTACCGCCTTTTCGTTTTCCCTACCGCCTTCCGCCTTCCGCCCGCCTCTAGAATCCCGGCGTGAAACTGAACTGCCAGTACCATCCCTTGTCCGGCCGTTGGAAGGGCCGTACGTAGTCCACTTCGGCGATCAGTAGGTTGAAGATATTGAACCGTAATCCCGCACCTGCACTAAAAACGGGATCGCGTGTTCCACCGGAGAATGAGGGTTGGTTCTCCGACTCCCACGCGAGCCCTGCGTCGCCAAACACAACGCCTTCGATCGGTATGGCACCGAACAACGCGCGGCCGAGCCCAAGAGTTTCCAACAAGGGGAACCTGAGTTCCAGGTTTGCCAGCGCAATCCGCGATCCGAAGAGTTGGCCCTGGACGGGACAGCCAATCGCCGGTCCAGTCCCACCTGAGGCGGCGCACTCCTGGGCCGTGAACGAGTTGAAGTCGTACCCTCGTACTAATCCTTGCGTCCCTAGATAGAGATCGGACAAGAATGGTGCTTCGGCGTCCGGACCGTATCGACCGATATGTGTGAATCGGAAGGCAACGGTGAAAGGACGGACTGGCATGACGTATTTCCGGAAATCGGCGGTAGCCGTCGCGAACGTCAGATCACCGACGCTGGGTGCAAGCTCAAGACGATACCGCTGTCCCAAAACCGGGCTTGTAAAGCCAAACACCGAGTTGTCATAGACAAGCGCTGCGCTTGCCCGGATCATGTTTATGTTGCCCGGCTGACAAATCTGTTGAAACGTTCGTGGATCAGTGAAACAGGCATCGAGGTTCTGCCTCGTGTCATCGAGTAACGTACCGTTGAGGTCACTTGTCCGGGTCCGCAGTTCGTTCGAAAAACCGAAGTTCTGAAGCCCAAGGTTAAACTCCACCCTCCGAACTCGATTGAAAGGATACGAGACGATCCCGGTGAGCTGACGGTTGTATTGCCTAATGATCTGTGTTTGTTCGACAAACACCGTGTTTCCGTTTTCGTCTGATGCCAACCCGGCCGCTGACGCACCGGTGGTGATTGGCGTTTGGCCTGCGACCAACCCCCAATTCCAACGGCTCCCGCGGTTGGTGTACCCGATAAGCGCACCGATGTCCTTGACGCCTCCGTTGATTTGGAAAGCTGTCGCAAGGTTGTGACTACCCAGCATATCGCTCCAGAACGCGGACAAACCCGCTCCGACATACGTGCCATAGTCATCCATTGAAAACGCGAATTGCGGCTGAGAGAAGAAATCCAAGGACAGACTCGGCGAGTATTCCTCGGACCCGAATGTGTTCACATCCACCAGACCGTTACTCGCGTCAGCAAGATATGCTTGAACAAACCCCACGTCACGATCACCGGGAGGCAAAACGCCTGCATTCGCGTCGGAAGCAATATTCAGAATCTCCGGAGACGACTCGGCGGTGACGGCTATCGGAACCATCGCCAGGAACTGTCCCTCTAACCGCTGCGAATCGTCTATTCGATAAATCTTGTACTCGCCACCTTCGAACGCCGTAAACACAAGCCGCTCAGCATTCGACGCATGGGAGATGGCCGGGCTGATGTCGGTAATACCAGACACTCCCGTAAACACATCGGTAACCTTGGACAAACGCCCGGTCTCTACACCCAACCGATAGATATTACTAACGCCGTTTTGATCGGCGACGAAATAAAGGTCGGAACCGTCGGACGACCATTGCGGATTGATGTGCTTTGCATCCGGAAAACTCGGAAGTGGCACTATCGTCCTCGTTTCCGTATTCCACGTAGCAAGCCGATAGTTCCCGAATTGATACTTCGCGGTGTTCGATGAAAACCGATCGGTTACAAACGCTACCAGCTGGCCATTCGGTGACCACGAAGGTTGCAAGTCGGCATACACATCGTCGGTCAACCGAATGATGCTGTCCAGATCGAAGTCGTACAGAAACAAATCGGACAGTCCACCCACGTTGGCCGAGAACACGATCTGACTGCCATCAGGCGACCACGTGGGATTCAGAACCTCACCGACATTGTCAATCGGTATTTCCCGTATGACTTTAGCACGATCGGTGTCCATTACTGAAAGCGTAGCCTTACCCCCCACGGTAGCACCAAACACAAATAGTTTGTTGTCGGGCGCCCACGCTCCGGCGGAGTAAATGAACTGCAGACTCTCGTAGTGCGGATCGACAGATGTTTTGACCAACTTCTTTTTCACTTCGCCCGTCTCGGCATCTGCCAAAAACATCTCAATCGCCACTCCGTCTTTCTCCGATAGAAAAACGACCTTGGTTCCATCGGGACTGAGAGCCGGCGCTAGATTTATCTTTCCACCGTTGTCGTCTGTGAGCAGTGTGGTTCCGTAGCTAGCGGGCGTCTTCGCGTCTTCTCCGACCGACGCAAACGAAAAGCGGATAGACTCGTGCCATTCCGAGATCAACGAATCCATTGGAATCCGCAATACCGTTTCAAACGCCACCTCCGCCGTTCCACGACGCCCCGCAGCATTCAAGATTCGTCCAATCGACTCGTCACCAAACCGGCCCGCCACATACGCCCACAGCGCCTGGCCAAACCGATAGGGGAAGTACTCAGGGTCGTACAGCTGCCGCACACCGGGAAGTCGGTCGTTTTCCAACGCATCCCGGATCCACATTGCCGTGTGTGGATCGTTTGCCCCAACCGAGAGGTACTCCGCCATGCCTTCGATGAACCAAAGCGGAAGGCGTAGCGCGGTAGGAATGTTGGTTTCCGTCACCGTCTTCCCTTGACCTGTCATGTCAAACTGAAAGGCGTGAACCAATTCGTGGCCGAGTACGTGGTC
>JAZDDD010000202.1:0-17452 GCA_036679545.1 Gemmatimonadota bacterium
GGGGTGCGCTTGGCGGTGTTACATGACGTTGTGCCTGACCGGCTCACCACGGCATTTGCCGGGATGGAGATAGAGGCCACGGACCGCGTGCGGAGCTATTTCGCCGGGTATCCACCCTCCAGTCCTCAAATTGGCCTCATAAAGGACGGGAAGTTGGTATTCCTTCTGGAACGCCATGACGTGGAAGGGCGTGACGCCAATCAGATCGCTGAGAAGCTCACCGACGCCTTCGACCAGCACTGCACCAACCGAGTTGCCTAGAGGTTCTGACGTAACCTCGTCGGATATCGGATTACTCACCAACCCCCGGAGGCCGATTGTCATTGGTCACCGGGGGGCGAGTCACAGCTTTCCCGAAAATACGCTTCTCTCTTTTCAGAAGGCCATAGAAGCCGGTGTCCACGCTCTCGAGTTTGACGTGCGGAGTTCTCGCGACGGCGTCCCGGTCGTTATCCACGATCCGACGATAGACCGAACCACGGATGGATCGGGGTTAGTGACTGGGTTCACCGGGCGTGACCTCCAGCGATTGGATGCCGGCCGTGGCGAACGGATACCGACATTGGCGGATGTGCTGGATGCCTTTCCCGATGTTCCTATGCTTCTCGATGTCAAAACGAGTCGCGCCAGTAAAGCCGTGATCGATATGCTTGTGGCCCATGGCGCGAAATTACGGGTTATCGTGGGTTCATTTGAACCCGGTGCCCTGCGCCCGTTTCGGGAGGCGTCGGTGCCTACCACGGCATCAAAACGCGAGACAGCCGTTTGGTGGGCTGCCTCTCGTATCGGTGCCAACCCGCCCATATGGGCTTTTTCGGCGTTCAGTATCCCGGAACAATCCGGTCGTATCCGTGTGGCCGATCGACGTTTCTTGCGTCGGGCGGCACTCCGTGGAATCCCGGTTCATGTTTGGACCGTCGATGACGTGGAGACAGCTATCCGCCTTTGGTCGTGGGGGGTGAGTGGGATCGTCACAAACCAACCGTCGGAACTCGTTGGCGCCTTAGCGCGTACCGGACAGGGAAGGTATGGGTAGACGGAAAAATGGTTAAGAAGATCCTTATCAAATTTGGCTGCGGCGCTTCGATCGTGATCGGGGCGTCCTGTGTCTCTCGTGCGGCGCCAGATGCGGCGAGTGCTGCTGAACGGATGTCCGCGCCGAGGACGGTGGGTGCCGATTCCGTCTCGAGCAAGATTGTCGTGAGTCTGTATCTGGTCGGTGACGCTGGCGAAGCCAAATCAGGTGATCGCATTCTCGAGGCCATGGTGGTCATGGCCAGTGAGAATGCAAACGAATCAACGTTGCTTTTCTTGGGCGATAACCTGTATCCGGACGGATTGGATTCTCTTGGTAGCCCAAACCGACGTTATGGCGAAGAGCGATTGCGTGTGTTGGCCGCCGTTGGTCAAAAGGCCGGCATCCGCAGCGTGGTCATACCCGGCAACCACGACTGGAATGATTCTCGGGAGGGCGGTTGGCGCGCGGTCGTCGATCAACAGGAGTTCATAGATGGGCTTGCGATGGAGTCGATTTCGTTTCTCCCCAAGGGTGGCTGCCCGGGACCGAGCGTTATTGACCTCGGTGGTGTGTTGCGGTTGATCATTTTGGATACGGAGTGGTGGTTGTACGAGGGCGTCAAGGCGGGACCAAACAATTCGCAATGTGTGAACTCCACGCAGACCGAAGTACTCGTGGCGTTGGATGCAGCACTCGCCGGATCCCGCCAAAGACGTGTCATCGTCGCCGCGCACCATCCTCTTGACTCAGGGGGGCCGCACGCGGGATATCTGGGATGGAAAGATCATATCTTCCCCTTGCGTCGTCTGGCGCGATGGGCGTGGCTACCGTTGCCGGGCATTGGTTCGCTGTATCCGTTGATCAGAAACTTGGGAGTAGATTCCCAGGATTTAGGTAGTTCCGTATACGAGGCAATGAAGGACTCGTTGGAACGCGTCTTTCGCCGACACGACGTGGTCGCGTATGTCGCAGGTCACGATCACAGTCTTCAGGTCATCCGCAATGAAGCCACACGGTTTTCGCTCGTGAGTGGAGCGGGCCCATCGACGGGATTGACGCCGGTGGCCTGGATTCCCAATGCTGAGTTTGTGCGTTCTGCGTGGGGTTTCATGCGGCTGGATGTAACAATGGACAGACGGATTAGACTGGGTGTGTACGCGGAAGGTTCTCGCGGAATCGTCTCCGAGGTGTATTCTCAATGGCTAACAAACCCGTGAACTGGCGTGCTCTCACTATGGTGCGAATGGTCGCGCATTTACCTTGGTCCGCCACGTGCCTCTTGGTACTAGTCTGTTTGTGTGCGGCCAGCCGACCGGTCCGCGCGCAGTCGCTCGGCACGACAGCGATTGTCCCCGGTGAGAGGTACGAAGCGGGGTGGTTGGGCCGGTTTCTATTTGGAAGCGATTACCGTGATTTGTGGACTGCCGAGATCGAGGTGCCGGTTCTCGACCTGCATGGGTACAAAGGTGGTCTGACACCAGTGCGGCGTGGTGGGTTTGGTCAGACGTCGTCGTTGCATTTTGATGGCGCAGATGGTCGCCGCCATATTTTCCGTTCGGTCGACAAAGATCCATCCCGACGTTTGGCGGAAGAGTTACGTGGCACGTTTGTACAAACGATTGTCCAGGATCAAATCGCCGCCCTGAACCCGGGCGCCGCGGTGGTGGTCGCGCCATTACTTGATGCGGCTGGCGTACTCAACAGCAAGCCGGAACTTTTTGCGATGCCCGATGACGCGTCGCTTGGTGAATTCCGTGAGGAGTTTGCGGGCACACTTGGGCTGATGATGGAAAACCCGGACGAGGGAGTGAACGATACGCCTGGATTCGCAGGAGCCCGCCTGATCTCCGGATCGGAAAGGGTTTTCAGGGATGTGGAGGAAGGTCCAGACAATCGGTTTAACAAACGTGCGTTTCTCAAAGCACGTTTACTCGACGTATTCTTAGGTGACAGAGATCGTCACATGGGCCAATGGCGTTGGGCTCGGTTCGAGCACAACACCGGGTTCGTGTGGGAGCCCATTCCTGAGGATCGTGATCAAGCCTTTATCAATCAGGATGGGTTGGTCATGTGGGCCACCAGAAATTTCTTCAACCGGAAGTACGTCTTCTTTGGCGAAGAATACCCAGCGATCGAATCCATCACGTGGAATGGGTGGGATCTGGATCGGTACATCCTCACGGAGCTTCCGATGTCGGTCTGGGACTCGGTTGCTGTGGACCTGCAAGAAAAGTTGAGCGATGCTGTGATCCAAAATGCCGTCGCGCAACTGCCAAAATCGTTTTTCGAGTTGCGCGGAGCCGACCTTGCTGGAAAACTACGTGCCCGTCGAGACGGACTATCAGGTATGGCGCGTGAATTTTACGACATGCTCTCAGGTTTCGCTGAGGTGCGCGGGACCGACATCGACGAACTCGTTACGATTGCGTGGGTGGGCCCCAGCATGTTGGAGGTTACGTTGGCGCCCAAGGGTTCAAACGGCACCGCCACCGGTGTACCGCATTTTTCGCGCACGTTCTCAGCGGATGAGACCCAGGAGGTGCGGATTTTCATGCACGGTGGTGATGACCAAGTAATTGTGCGTGGAGACGGGAACGGCATCACGATTCGCGTGATAGGCGGTGGCGGGGCGGACGCCATGATCAATGATTCCCGGGGCAAAGTGTATTTCTACGACACCGGTGGTCGTACCACGTTCGATGCCGGTTCTGGTACGCGTATCGATCGTCGGGAATACGACCCACCGCCGTCACTGGATCCTGCGCATCGCCAACCGCCGGACTGGGGCCATTGGACCCGCCCATTTCCGATTCTCAGTTATGGCCCCGACATTGGACTGTTCGTCGGGGTGGGTGTCGTGGATGATCGCTACGGTTTTCGCAGTCATCCGTACAAAACAAAAATGTCGTTTCGTGCCGCGTGGGCCACGGCTGCACAGCTGCCGACGGTGGAGTTTGACGGGACGTTCCTGAATATTGGGCGGAATCTGCACGCCAACTTGGCGGTCGGTCTTTCCGGTATCAAGATCATCCGATTCCATGGGTTCGGAAACGAAACCGTTGCACCCGTGTCCTCTAACTTTCAGAAGGTAGAACAGCTACAGGCGGCGGTTGTGCCGATGCTAGCCATTTCATCAAGCCCGGGTTTCAGTTTTTCGTTTGGACCAATTCTCAAATTTGTCGATACGAAGGAGGATGTTGCCACACAGCTCACCATTGAGAACCCATACGGTACGGGCTCGTTCGGTCAGGTAGGTGGCAAAGCGGAAATTGCCATCGATGTGAATCATGTCGACCACGGATTCACGTTCTCGGTTACGGGAGATGTGTATCCGGCAATATGGGATGTCGTCGATGTATTCGGTGGGGTAGGTGGGACGATCTCCGGATTCGTAGGCAACGGTAGCACAGTACCGCAGCTCGCACTACGAGCCAGCGGTCGCAAAATATGGGGTAGGTTCCCGTTCTTCGAAGCGGCCTATATCGGCGGCGCCAAAACTTTGCGGGGATTTGCCGAACAGCGTTTTGCTGGTGACGCGAGTCTCTACGGCAATGCGGAACTGCGGATTCCGATTGGACGGATCCCGTTTATCGTGCCGACCAAACTGGGGCTACTGGGTCTGGGCGATGTCGGTCGAGTGTTCCTCGACGGCGAAGACTCCGACACATGGCATACGGCTGTTGGTGGTGGTGTGTTTTTCTCGGTAATTGACCCTGCCAACACATTGTCCGTGGCAGTCGCAAGAAGTACAGAGCGAACGAGCGTATACATAGGCGCCGGTTTCATTTTCTGAGATGCCGTCAGTTACGCAGATTCGTTTTGATGTTCCGAATCGTGATCGGTATGACAGCCTCCTAACCGCTCCGCTTCCTGGTAGTCTCAAACACCGCGGCACCACGCAAGATATCCACCGGGATGAGTATTTCGACACACCGGATGGTGTTCTGGAAGCCAGAGGTGTGCGGTGCCGCATTCGACACCGATCGGATGGTCGTAGGACTGTAACACTTTGGGTGCCAATTCCAGGTACGCCACATGGTGAGAACGATCAGCGCTTCGACGAGTCCGTTCAGGATGTGAATGCCGTCGATGTATTCGCCGGCAGCTCGGAACCGGCCCGGCGTTTGAGAGCCTTCACGGATCCTTTGCGACTCCGGCGTACCTTAGAGATCGAGGTGGAACGCACGGTGCGTCGGGGGCAGGTGGGGATCTTCCCGTGGCGCCGTGTGGAGCTGATACTCGACACCGTTACTGTGCGACGACGTGTCCGATCCGACGTGTTCTACGAAGCGACGGTACGACGTTTTGGTCGTACGGCTTTAGCTTTTGAAGAAACCCTCCGCAGCGTCCAAGATCGGTTCCGTCTACGTTCCATATTGATCGGCAAACACGAGCGCGCTGAAAAACGATTGCGAGCGATGGAAAGTGACGATCTCGCGCGTGTGGTTCGGGACAGCCGTGAGGTAACATTCGTCGCAATTTCCGATCGGCAGATTGCGGTCCTCTCCGACGGCCGCACAATGTTCCTGCCGTGTGTGCCCGGGGACGGCGAGGATGCGTGCCGGTCTTTGCTAAAAAAACATCTGAAGACGTCAAAGGGACGTTTAAAATTGCTCGGTACGTCTTCGGTGGGGAACCGACCACTGCTCGAGGTTTGGTTGGTGAGAGATATCCCAGCCAAACGCGTGGTTGACGGCGACGTATTAAAGTGGATTGACGCAGATGAAATCATGGCCAGGGTAGGATCCCCCGTCTTGCGGGACCCACCCACCCTGGCGGCACTGGCCGTTGTGGCTAGGGCAAACCAACTGCCCATGCGTAAGCAAGGTCCGCAGGCCGTTGAAGTGGACAGGGCGGGCAACGAAAACGCGACGTTGGCGGTCCTACAAACACCGCTCTTGCCAGAAACTTCACTAGATGCGAGTCAGCCCGTTCCTGATCAGTTCGTGAATGAGCAACTGAGCTGGATTGAGTTCAACTCTAGGGTGCTCGAGCTAGCCGAGGATCCAGGAACACCGCTTTTGGCGCGTCTGCTGTTTTTGTCGATCTTCAGTGGGAACTTAGACGAGTTCTACATGGTGCGGGTCGGCGCGTTGAAACAGGCCATCCGAGATGGTGCCGATGAAAAGTCATTCGATGGTTTGAGTCCACAGGAAGAACTCGATGCTATTTCGGTGCGTCTAGCGCCGTTAGTCGTACGACAGCAACGGGTGTTTCATCGTACGTTGTTGCCAAAACTCGATGAAAACAACATCCATGTAAAAAACTGGAAAGAGTTAGACGACGGGGAACGAACCGTGGCACGTCAGTTCTTCGATCGACAGATATTCCCAACTATTACGCCACAGGCGATGACGGAGGCCCCGGGCCACCCATTTCCACACCTGCCAAACTTGACGTTGTCGCTCGCCGTCGTCCTCCGTGAGCCAAAAGGCCCCGTCCACTTTGCACATGTTCGAGTCCCTGCCGGCATTCCGCGATTCATTAAGTTAGGCCCGAGTTCGGTGTTCATACCGGTTGAGCAACTGATCGCGGCATACATTGATGAGGCCTATCGGGGCCGCGCGGTGGAATCAGTCCACGCTTTTCGTATCACACGAAGTGGGGACATCAATATCGACGAGGACACCGCAGCAAGCTTGTTGCGGGCAGTGGAAGAAGAAGTACGACGACGCCCTTTTGGTGCGGTCGTTCGTATCGAGGTGGAGGCCGGGATGCCACAAGCGGTTCGCGACTTGTTGCAGCGGGAATTGTCTTTCGAAGACAACGATCATGCAAGTACGCTGACGTCGGCTGACTTCGTCGAGGCAAGCGGTCTCGTGGATCTTGCATCGTTGGCGGAACTGGCAAACTTGCCGTGCCCCAAATTAAAATATCCGGAGTTCGTTCCGCGCTCACCAATACCAAACGATCGTTCGATCTTCGACACACTGGCGAAGCGGGATGTGCTTGTACATCACCCCTACGACGCGTTTGGCGAGACCGTTTTGCGGTTGATCGGTGAGGCGGCGGACGACCCCGATGTCGTGGCCATCAAGCTGACCCTCTACCGTTCGGGCCGTGCGTCCGCGATTGTCGATGCGCTTCTGCGTGCTGTCCAAACGGGCAAGGAAGTGTCCGTCTTTGTTGAATTGAAGGCACGGTTTGATGAAGAGAGAAATATCCATTGGGCTAAGCGATTGGAACGAGCCGGTATACACGTCGTAACCGGCCTGGTGAGACTCAAAACACACGCAAAGATTGCGCTGGTCATTCGCCGTGAAGGCGACGGGGTCGCACGGTACGTTCATATCGGTACTGGCAATTACAACGAGTCCACGGCTCGGCTTTACACCGACCTAGGACTCCTCTCGAGCAACGAACAACTGGCTTCGGATCTCAATGACCTGTTCAACGAGTTTACGGGATCATCGAGACCACCGCAGACGGAGTTCCGTGAGCTGTTGGTTGCACCGAAACACATGTTAGGTCGTTTTTTGGAGTTGATCGAGGCAGAAGCCGAGCATGCGCGTGCGGGTCGTGAAGGTCGCATCCGCGCCAAACTCAATGGCCTTGCGGATGGTGAGATCATCGCGGCACTGTATCGCGCCTCGCAGGCTGGTGTCCAAGTGGACCTCATCGTACGTGGCATCTGTTCATTGCGGCCGGGTGTCCCGGGTCTTTCGGACCGGGTGAGAGTGTATAGTATCCTCGGACGTTTCCTGGAGCATGCCCGTATCTATCACTTTGCTAATGGGGGAAAGCCTCGATATTTCATTGGATCTGCCGATTGGCGACCAAGAAATCTTCGCAAACGCGTAGAGGTGATCGCTCCCGTACATGACCCGGATGCACAGGCGCGACTCGATCAGATTCTTGAGACCGAACTCGATGACCCATATGCATGGCAAATGCGATCGGATGGTCGTTACGAACGCCGTCCGCCGCCTGTTGGATTGGATCGGATTCCCGTCCAAGACAGGTTAGTGTCGGAGCTGGCGGAACCTGGCTAGGCGGGACGGAGTCCGTCGACGACTCGAAATATCCGGTGCTCCAGTCTTGTGATCTCTCCATCAGTTCGCCGGCGGAGGTATGTGGCGAATAAGCGATCCTGCTGTGCACTTACGGCGGATAACACGGCGTTCGCGGCCTCGCCGTGGTTGGCCAAACTCGGTCCATTCCGAGCGGTACTGATGGTTTTGGCCAGTGTTTGTGTATCTCGGATGTCGCCGAGTAGATTCTGCAGGCGTTTGAGTCGGTTGATTCCGTCGCGCACACCGACCACACGCTCAGGGATCGGTTCCATCACGTACCGGAGCCGCTTGGCAGAGAGACGTGTTTTGTGCAGGCACCTGATCTGGTGCAGACTTGTCAAAGAAAGTGCCATACGCGCGAAATGCGTTATCTCTTCGTGCACCAAAGAGGCTGTCGTGTCAAGGTATCCGTCGGTCCCGATGTCTGTTTGATGTTCGTCAAAAATGTGCAACAGCATCCTTACATGTTTCAACAATGCATCAACGGTCCCTTGGTTGCTGCCGCGGCCGGTCTTCAGGCCGTCGCGCATATGGTTCCGAATAATCGAGATGACGTTTCGTGTCGGCGCCGCCATTCGCTTTCGAGTGAGCATCGTACTGAGCATCATCTCTTGCACTTCGAGGTCCCGAAGCTGGTTCGTCTGATGCATGACGGCTTTGAGGTTAGCGCACACCGCGCGAATCTCAGGGGGTAAGAAACCTTCATAGGCACGTAACAATGTTCGCATACGGCGTACTGTTACACGCAGATCGTGCAGCGCTTTCTTCTGACCCCGAATGAGCCTGCGAGAGTTGGAGTCAGCAACGTCCGCGAGCGATCGAAGCGAACCTTCCACGGCTCCCAGCACGGTAAGAGTCCGGTTGGGAAGGGGTGAAGGGGTTCCAACACGAACGACGCTTTTCATAGGCCCAGGGGTACCGCATCATAAGAGGAGGTGTACCAATCGAAGAGATGACAGACATGGCGGCAAGACCAATAACGGTCGGCTGCCCCGCATGCAACTACCGGTTACGTAACAAATGACGGTGGGACTTCCAACCAATCAGGGGTCAGGTGAGGAGCTTATTCTTGCTGCGGTGGACCTGGGCTCCAACAGCTTCCATATGATTGTCGCCCGATACGTACACGGTCAATTGCAGGTCATCGACCGGCTTCGGGAGATGGTGCAGCTTGCGTCCGGGTTGGATGCCGACGGGAACCTCGATGACTCCTCGGCGCAGCGGGCTATCGAGTGCTTAAGTCGCTTCGGGCAGCGGCTGGCGGGTATTCCATTTGCCCATGTCCGAGCGCTGGCGACCAACACATTCCGCCGTTTGAAGGAGCCGGGAAATTTTCTGCAGGACGCAGAAAATGCGTTGGGACACCCCATCGAAGTCGTTTCCGAACACGAAGAGGCTCGGCTTGTGTATCTCGGAGTCGCCCACGGCTTGGCGAGTCCCACTGGGAAACGCCTCGTCATAGACATTGGCGGAGGCAGTACGGAATTTATTGTCGGTGTTGGATACGACCCTATTGAACTCGAAAGTGTGTCGTGTGGATGTGTCGGTATCAGCCAGAAATATTTCCCAAATGGTAAAGTGAGTCGTGCCCATTTCAAGGAGGCGGAGACGGAGGTCGCGTTACAACTTCGTCCAATCCGTGGAAGGTTTCGTGCGGCTGGTTGGACAGAGACGGTGGGATCGTCGGGGACGATTCGTGCGATAGAACAAATTCTAATAGACACCGGTCATGTGACGAGCGGCGTGACGTTGCCTGGTCTGAAACGACTACGTCGTATCATGCAGGACATGGGCGACGCTCGCGCGCTTACGGAGTTGGGTCTTTCAGAAAAGCGGGCGCAAGTACTCCCGGGTGGTGTGGCCATCTTGATGGCGTGTTTTCGAAACTTTGAGATCGAGCACATGCAAGTGTCCGATCTGGCGCTGAGGGAAGGGGCCCTGCGGGACCTGGTAGGCCGAGCCGAGCACCATGACCCTCGTGAGGCGGCGGTTGAAGCCCTCGCCGTCAGATACTACGTGGACGAGACCCAGGCAGAGCAGGTGCAACAGACAGCCTTACATGCGTTTGATCAAATCGGCGTCGCATGGGAGTTGACGGATTTTGAACGGTCCCTCCTATCCTGGTCGGCACGATTGCATGAAATTGGTCTTTCCATTTCGCACACGCAACATCAGGCCCATGGTGCATATCTCGCGGAGCATTCGCCTTTGGCGGGTTTCTCCCGTATGGAACAGCTCGCGCTTGCAACGCTCATCCGTGGTCATCGTGGGAAGCTCGATCCCGCCATTTTTAGTCCGTTGCCGTTGCGTCTGGTACACGGTGTCAAACACGCGTGCGTCATTTTACGGCTGGCGGTTTTACTGCACCGGTCACGGGTTCCGGACTCTTTGCCAACTCTGCTTTGGTCAGGCGAACCCGGAAAACTCAACCTCGAATTTCCTCGGAGATGGTTGAGCGGTCACCCGCTTACAAAGGCGGATCTTTCGGAAGAAATGTCTCAACTTGAGAAGATCGATCTGACATTGCGTTACTGATTTGGGCGGGAACGGTAGACGGTTACATGCGCGCGACCGTTTCTCCCTTCATCAGCCAACACAAGACGTCCATCAGTGGTTAACTCGATGCCCTCCAACTGTCGATGATCACGTTTTCGGAACTCATGCGTTGCGATCACACCACCGGACGGGCTGACTTCGATGATGGTGGCCTGCCGAGCGGCGACGATGAGTAACCGACCTGTACGTGGGTCGCGGACGATACCCGACGGATTGAACTCGTCGTTCTCGATGCGAGACGTGACTCGTAGCAGGGGGATACTGAGGATTGAATCGGGCGCCATGGTGTGTGTTTGTATCGACCACTTGAACAGCGTGATCGTGCCGTGCAACGATTCGGCGTGAAGTGTTTTGCACATCATGATGAGGTTGCGCGTGTCGGGGTTGTAGGCCAACCCTTCTATTTCGCACGCACGGCCGGCGCTTGTGCCATACGTATTGTACAAAAGACGGTCACCGTCTTGGCCTTCTTGTGATTCGTAAATGCGGCCGTCGCTGGTGACGAGGTAAAACCTGCCTTCGGCAATCGCAATTCCCTCAAAGTCTCCGGCAGCGCTCCGGTCACCCATTGCGAATGCCTTGATCAGATCTCCGGTTTGGAGATTAATCTGAAAGATGATCGCAAGCTCGTCGTTATGTGCGAACAGACGCCCATCGGGGGATAACGCGAGGCCCGACACTTCGCGGTAACGTCGGGGAAGCTCCCATCTGGACTCGGCGCCGTCTTCGAAAGGAAAATCAGAAAGCAAAGGTGGTGGTGGGGTTGTATCAGTTTGTACCCCCTCGACGGGCGCCGTAAGGATGCCGGTGAGGAATATCGCGACCAGCGAGGAAGGTCGCTTCACTGGCGAGGCAGCGTCCAATGTGGCTTCCGAGATTCCTTTGACTTCCGCAACCGCAGGTTGCGAAATTCGGCGGCGATAATATGCGCGGCCGCTTTGGATCGAAGCACTGCGATCAACTCCGTACCGTGAGATTCTTCTGCAACCCCAACAAGATATTCCAGGGTGGAGTTACCATCGGTGGTTGGGGTGATTTCTGCCAGTTTATACCGTTCAGTATTCTTGTCGAGGACTTCGTTCACCGCATCGAGGCAGTCCTCAGTGCCCTTTGCGAGGATGACCAACAGGCCGTTGTATTTTTTTGCGTTTTTCCCAGCGCCCTCGATGTGTTCTCGTAAACGTGCCTTCCGTTCAGCGATGGCGGACAACGAGTTCGGAGTGAGTGCGGCTAGAATGGATGGATCCCCGATAGTCAGATTGCCTGAGCCTGCACCCGGTGTGGCACCGGCCCCTGCCAGTACATCTCCCAATCGCATCTTGGGTGTGCGACCCCGTAGTTGATCTGCGTATATGTTGCCGATTTTGAAGTTCCAGATTGCCAACACGACGTAGTTGAACGCAACCGATGTCGCGGCCGCGATGGCGAGTGCTTGGGCGCCGGCCGCAAGTGCCGTTGCAATCGCGAGAAATATGTATACTGCGTCTTTTGTATCGTCCAATGTGTTACGGAAACGTACCGCTGCCACGATACCGGCCAAACTGAAAGCTAACGCGACACTATTTTGTACAACCATTACGAGCCCGACGATTGGCACGGGTAGGATGATGACCGTGTGGACGACGGATTCGTCGTATCCTTTTTCTTGGCGGGTGACCATGTAGACCCAGGCCACCGGGGCGAGTAGGACGATGGTGGCGGAAATGGCGAACAGTGTGAGTGCGAGAGATTCCGCCGGTGAGCGTTGTGGCCCGCCGGTCCCCACACCCACATCACCAAATAGGTCTCCAGCTGCAACGGCCTGCAACCTCTCGAATGAAAACGACCCTTCGAGCATTGGGAAAAGAGTGATCAACCCGAAGACAACCAAGCCGACAACCACGTAGTACCCCGTAAGGCGTACGAACGACGACCAGAAGTTCTTGCGACTACGCGCCATGAGTTCTCTCCAACTGGTTACTCTGCAATTAGGCGAAAGTGGTTGGGCGTAAGCATCCAGCGTACCCAACCCGTTCCCGGTTCGGGAGGCCCGGACCAACTCAACATTGCCGCGCCGCCCTTCTTATATTCAATGAAGTGGTTTACCGGAGCCGCCAGAAGCCAGCTCGTTAACAATCCAAGGTTTGGCTCATGCCCAACGATTGCGATGGTCTGTTCTTCGGGTTGGTCCCGCAGCCACTCCAAAACATCGTCACGTCGGCCGTCCGGAGTCAGGGCTTTGACTTGCTCTGCTTTGATGTCGTATGTCTTCCCGACGATGTTTGCGGTCTGTTTCGCTCGCGCGAATGGACTTGTGCCCAAAACGTCGATGTCTGCCACGACCTCGGCCAGTCCTTGTACGATACCTTGCATCTTCTGCTTTCCGGCACGCGTGAGAGGCCGGTTGGCGTCTTTCTTCCCGCGTTCGGTCCAAACATCACGGTCTTCCGCGATGGCGTGTCGTATGATTATCAAATCCACAGTGTCAGAACTCCTGAGTCCGGTCCCGCCAAGTTCAGGTTCGCTGCGATCTAGATTGGCCGTGCGCCGCGTACCTTGCGTTTCTTGAGACGCATCGCCTCTTTTGCCTGTTTGTCTGCCCTTGCAACGAGGACCTGCTGAAGTCCGGGCGTTGTGTCGTCGTGCTTCGATGAGCGTTGAACGTAACTCCCGTCCGCGTGCATTTCCCAGGCATTTCTCCGGTCAGCTAAACATGTGTCGAGCAAGTTGCGAAGTTCTTTGCGCAATTCGCGATCTTCGATGGGAATGAACGTCTCCACTCGGCTTTCGAGATTGCGTTTCATCAAGTCAGCCGATCCAATGTAATACTCCTCGTCCCCACCATTCCGGAAGTAAAATACCCTGCTGTGTTCCAGGAAACGCCCAACAATGCTCAGTACTGTCACGTTTTCGGACAAGTTCTTTATGCCGGGGCGCAATCGACATGTGTCCCGTACGATAAGATCGATCTTGACACCTGCCTTGGCCGCTTCGTACAGTGCTTTCGTTACGTCTCCGTCCTCTAGGGCGTTCATTTTAAACTGAATGAGTCTGGGTCCGGTCTTGCCTTGACGTGTTACTTCGCGGGCGATCCTCGCCAGGATTGCCTGCTTGAGCGTTTTCGGTGCGGGCAATATCGATGTATAATGTCGCTTGGGTTTGTAGCCGGTGGTCAGATAGTTAAACAATTCCGTTAGGTCTGCACCAATCGTTTGGTCGCACGTGAGCATGCCGAGATCCGTATACTGACGCGCTGTCACCTCGTGATAATTACCCGTGCCGGTGTGTGTGTACCGCCGGAGCATGTCGTCGTCTTGTCGAATGACAAGTACAGCCTTGCAATGAGTTTTGAGTCCCATAACACCGTACGTAACGTGAACACCCATTTCCTCCAGATGGTTCGCCCAACGGATATTTTTTGCTTCGTCGAAACTTGCTTTGAGCTCCAACACAACCGCTACCTGCTTGCCGTTCCGTGCGGCGTCCCTAAGATGGCGAATGATTTTCGAGTCCGGAGACGTTCGGTACAGGGTCATCTTGATGGCCCGTACTTGGGAGTCCGTGCTTGCTTCCTTGATGAATCGTTCTACAGATGTGTCGAACGATTGATACGGATGATGCAACAGGATCGAGCCGGCCTCACGCACTGCGTGAAAAATCGATGGCACATTGAGTAGTAACGGGTGGTCTGCCGGATGGTGCGTGGGATATCGCAGTTTGGCGTATCGTAAGTCGGCGATTTCGACCAAATTCGTCAAGGCCAGCATTCCATCGACTTCAAAAAGATCTGATGGATCTTGAAGACCAAAATTGGCGGTGAGCATACCACGCTGGGGGGCATTCATGCGACGTGCAATTTCCAATCGTACGATTGGCGCGAAACGTCGATTGCGCAAGCCAGTTTCAATCAGCGCCAACAGATCTTCGGCATCTTCCTCTTCTATTTCCGTGTTTGCATTCCGGGTGACTCGGAATGCGAAACAGCGTTCGATTTCCATGCCGGGGAATAACAAGTCAAGGTTGTGCGCCATGACACTTTCCAACGGTACAAACGTGTCCAAGCCGGGGAGTTGTAGGAAGCGTGGGATGTCGGTTCCGACAGGAACTTTCACCCGTGCAACCGAAGTGGTTGAATCCTCAGGGTAGCGCAATGTCACTAATAGGTTGAGTGAAAGGTTCGAGACAAAGGGAAAGGGGTGCGCCGGGTCCGTTGACTGGGGAGTCAACAAAGGAAATATATTATCGACGAAGTACTCTCTGACCTGTTTCTGTTGGGCGGCGTCGAGGGCTTCGAACGGAACCACCAAAATATCATGACGACGAAGTTCTTTTAGAATGACTGCCAGCGCTGTCCGTTTGCGTCCTTCCAGGACACGCACCGAGTCGTAACACTCCGTGATCTGTTCTTCCGGAGTCCTGCCATCAATCGTGTGTTCGAGTATGCCAGCCCCAAATTGCTGTTTGAGGCCGCCGATGCGCTTCATGAAAAACTCGTCAATGTTCGAGCTGACGATCGCAACGAAACGCAATCGCTCAAGCAGTGGGTTTCTTGAGTCTTCAGCTTCGCGGAGCACACGAAAATTGAAGTTCAGCCATGTGAGTTCGCGATTCAGATAGTATGCGGTGTCTGTGAGATCATGATCTGCGTCCGTGTCCCACGCCGGTACCGGAACTCGGTCGGCCGGTGTGCGGTCACGATCGGGCGCGTTTGTTTTGGACTTGCCCTCCGCCTTTTTGTCGGACACCGTGGCGTCCTTTTGTTTGGCCGTTTGCACGTCGATCATCGTCACGTCGTCTTTGTCAAAGCGTTCAAATAGTCCGTGGTGCGAGCAAGACCCTCCACAAGTGCTGTGCGATCGTATCCAAATCCGAAGCGCAGATGCTTCGCCGCGTCAAAATGAGAACCCGGCACTAACAATACACCGCTGTGTTTGCGAAGGTGATCCACCAACGCGAACGATTCCATTCCCATCGTATACCTCGGAAAGCAAATGGCGCCACACTGCGGCGCAACTACAGAAAAAATGTTGTCATGTTCCCGGAACCAACCGTCGAGCACTGCATAATTGGTCGTGACAAGGTCGCGTGCGCGGGCGAGTAACTGCGATTGGACTCGTAACGCCTTGATGGCAAGGAAGTCCGACAAGCTCGATGGGCCGATGACCGCGTAGTCATGCCGTGCCGCAGCGTCGGCGACGAACTGGGTTGGCCCAACAACCCACCCTATGCGAAGCCCAGGTAAGCCATACGCTTTTGACAATCCACCGACCACGATCACGTTGTCCGCCGATCCCCAGAATGACTCGGTGATTGGCCCTTTGTGCTCGCTACCGCGATAAACCTCATCGGCCAAAAGCCATGCGCCGTTCGTGGTCGTCAATCCTATCAGGGTGTCTCGCTCCTGCTGCGTCAGGACGTGCCCGGTCGGGTTGTTGGGATTGGTGACAACGACGAGCGTCGTATCAGCCGTGATGGCATCGCGTGCGGAGTCCTCGTCGAGCGCCCAACCCTGGTCGGTCAGGAGGTGAAATGGCACAACATCCGCGCCAAGATTTTGTGCAACGCCCCAAATCTGTTTGTAAGTCGGCATCTGGATGGCGACTCGCGTCCCACGCTCCACCAGAGACCAACACGATACGAAGTTGGCTTCCGAGCTGCCAACGGTCACAAGGACGTTTTCGATACTTGCCCCCGGATACATGGATGCAATCGCTGCTTTCAGTTCGTCCGTCCCGTCGGTCTGGCTGTATCCAAGCTTCAACGCACCAAGCGCAGAGGGGTCAACCCCGGTTATCTCCAACAGCTCCGAAAATGACAGCGGTCCAACCCCGCTTTCCGCCAGGTTATAATCGACGCGGTTTTCCCATTTGTTTTGGTATCGTTCGAGTTCAAACGGTTGAAACGGCACCGAACCGACAGCTGTTTGCATGCGTCCCTCAGCGATTGGTGCTGGTCGTGCCAGCGTTGAATTTTATGTCCCGTCCGGCGGTCAAGGCGCGGAGGCGCTATCTTCAGCCTCCATTTCGGGCGGATTCCTTGGGGTGTAGCTCAATTGGCAGAGCGTCCGGCTGTTAACCGGAAGGTTGGTGGTTCGAGTCCACCCGCCCCAGTCCCGTGAGCGCCAACATCATAAGTTAGTTACGAATGCGGACAATATCACGACTGTCAGTGCGAGAGTCGTGATGCTGTCTTCCGGGTAGACGGAGGCGTGCCCATCGAACCGCATCACTTTAATCTCGGCGTGGCGGTCGAGGAAGTGGCGGACCTCCTGGCCGTTCGCGCCGCGGAGCAGGGTGCGGTGTATTGAATCGAGGGCGCGGGGGGCTCAATCCCAGTTATCGGTACGTGACACGGGCATGGGCATCCCGGCGGAACGTATCCCACATATGTTTGATGCGTCACCCAGCCAGACGAAACGACCACGCGACGTTTCGGTGGCACCGGGCTCGGACTTACGATATCAAAGCGGCTGGTCGAACTGATGGGGGGAACGATCGACGTCGAAAGCGTAGTGAATGAGGGCACGATCTTTCGTGTTAGCCTCCGTTTGGAGTTGGATCGAAGACCAAAGCCAAAGGCTGTGGAGTCCGCCAGCCTCGAGCGCGTGCGTGTCTTGGTGGTTGACAATGAGACTAACCGGAAAATTCTGCGCGACCAACTCACAGCTTGGGGGGCCGGTGCACGGCGTGTTGTGGCGGGCAGGAAATGGACGCGAAGCAGTGACAATGGCTCGTGCCTTTCCGTACAATATCATATTCATGGATTGCCGTATGCCGGACATGGACGGATTGGAGGCAACCGCTGCTCTGCGTATGTTCGGAAGTCTTGACGGTCGCACCCCCACTGTTGCCTTGACGGCCAACGCCATGGAGGAGGATCGTCGCCG
>JAZDDD010000203.1:0-6687 GCA_036679545.1 Gemmatimonadota bacterium
CCTGCGCGGACGCGCCGTAGGGCCCGGCCAACATCGCGAGGGCAAATAGCTTACAGATGTCCACCCGTTTCATGTCGCCTCCTTTTCAAGCTGACCTCTTGCATACCCGATAAGAAAGCAACGCCCGTGCCTCGATTTCGAAAACTTATAACTGACTGGTACTTAATTAGTTACAAATACATCATCGATATTGTCCCGTGCATTTTGTCCTCTTCCGTGGACGGGCGGCGTAGCGGGTTTTAGCTTGCGACCCCATGCAGAAGCCACGCAAACCTACGTCCCGGCCGAGAATACAAGAGAACCGTGAGCCATCCCGACATATCTGAAAACAGCATCAAGACAAACGGCGCCGCAGCGGGACACGGGTTCGGAACGGCACCGGTCTTTCTAGCCAGCGTCAGCACCATCCTCGGCGCCATCCTTTATTTGCGGTTCGGCTACGCCGTGGCACACACCGGCCTGGCCGGCACGCTCCTCATCATCCTCCTCGCGCATTCGGTCACGATCCCCACCGCCCTCGCCATCGCCGAGATTGCCACAAATCGACGCGTGGAGGGGGGTGGAGCATACTTCATCATCTCGAGGTCCTTCGGGACGACGATCGGGGGAGCGATCGGTATCACGCTGTTCTTCTCCCAAGCCATCTCGGTCGGTTTTTACATGATCGCGTTCGCGAAGGCGTTCGAGGTCCTCATGCCGTATTGGACGTCCGTTCTGGGCGACACCTACCGTATTCAATACGTCTCGGTACCCGGAACCCTGGCTTTGGCCGCTCTTGTGCTCACACGGGGTGCCAAGGTCGGCGTCGGGATGCTGTGGGGCGTTGCCGTGGTCATTGGGGCTTCCCTCATACTGTTTTGGATGGGATCGGCCCCTGCAGGCCAGGCACCGGCGTCGATCGGCCTCCTGGAGCGAATCGGGGCACGGGATCCCTTCATGCTCGTCTTCGCCACGGTGTTCCCCGCGTTCACCGGCATGGCGGCCGGGGTCGGTTTATCGGGCGATCTTGCCAATCCGAGGCGTTCCATCCCACTTGGCGTATTGGCGGCCACAATCGTCGGCATGGTGATCTATGTGCTGGTAGCCATCAAACTCGCCGCGTCCGCGACACCGGAGGTCATGGCCAGTAACGAGTTTGTGATGGCCGATATCGCCGTTTGGGGGCCCATCATATACATCGGATTGGGCTGCGCTGCGCTCTCATCGGCGGTTGGATCGATCTTGGTAGCTCCACGGACCCTGCAGGCACTTGGTGCGGACAACATTTTTCCCGCCGCCCGCCTGAACGATTACCTCTCCACCGGCCGGGGGAAAACGAATGAACCCTTCAACGCCACGCTCATTACGGCGGCCCTGGCGATCGTCACCGTTGCTCTGGGCAATATCGATATGGTCGCTCGTATCATCTCAATGTTCTTCTTGGCGACGTACGGCGCTTTGTGCCTGATCAGCTTCCTGGAGCACTTTGCCGCACGCCCCAGCTATCGACCGAGTTTTCGGTCGAAGTGGTATGTGAGCTTGCTGGGGTTTGTGATGTGTGTGTTCTTGATGTTTCAGATGTATCCGTTTTATGCCTTCATGGCAGTACTGCTCATGATGGGGACCTATTATTGGCTCCGTGCCCATCGGCATGCAGATGATCTGGCGGCCATATTCACGGGCGTCATGACACAAGCCACACGCTATTCACAGATCAAACTTCAAAAAACCCGGCAACAAGTTCGGAGCGACGAGTGGCGTCCCAGTGTGATCATGGTCAACGGGCGCACGTTCTCTCGATCGTCACCCATGCAATTCTTGTCATGGATTTGTCATCGTTATGGTGTCGGTACATACCTTCATTTTATCCCGGGGCAGCTCAGTCCGGAGACGTACCGCGAGAGTCGAAAATTCCAGACAAAGCTCATTGATTTAGTAGAAGCCCGTCGTAGCGCCATCTACGTAGACACCATGATCTCACCATCCATGCGTTCTGCCCTGGCACAGGCCCTGCAAATTCCGGGTGTTTCCGGTGTGGAGAACAACAGCATTCTGTTCGAATTCTCCGATCACGATCCCATTGACGTTCTTGAAGAGGTGACGGACGGTTGCCGCATGGCCGATGCAGCCCGGATCAACAGTTTTATCCTGCGCCATGGCGAGCACTTTTTTGGGAGCCGTGCAACGATCGACATTTGGTTGACCTGGCACGACTATCAGAACGCGAATCTGATGATACTGATTGCCTACATTTTGCTTGGAACCGCCGATTGGGAGCGGGCAGAGATCAGAATCTATGCCGCGTTCCCCAAATCGGATGTAGACAGCCAGCGGGCCCGCCTAACAGAGATGATACAGACCGGACGTCTCCCCATCAGCGAAAAAAACCTCCGGATTATTCCGACGACAACTGATGTAGATTTCGATCAACTCGTCGAGAACCGTTCTGCCGGAACGGACTTGGTAGTTTTAGGTTTCACAGAAGAACGCCTGGCCGCCAAGGGCGCGGAGTTATTTCATAGACATCAAAAACTACGAGACGTTCTCTTTGTATCAGCCAAGGAACAGATCGTTATAGAATGACGAATGGCAAAATGGAAAACCCCTTCCTAAAACGCATCTTCCGGATTCCGTTCGACACCATTCGCGCAGAACATGTCGAACCGGCCATTGACGTGCTCGTGAGAAACGCACAACAGCACATCGACACGATCGCTGACCAAACCGACACCCCCACGTACGAGAGTACTTTGAGCGCCTTAGAAGATGCGTTAGAAGATCTCGAATGGGCGGCCGGTGTCATAGGACACCTGGAGTCCGTGGCAACGTACCCTGAGTACCGATCCGCGTATGAGCGGGTACAACCCAAACTGAGCCGGTTTTCCACCGCTATCACACTGAACGATAAGTTGTGGACGGTTTTAAAACGTTACGCCGAAACCCCCGAGGCCGCCAACCTGCCAAGCGATCGGGCAAGACACCTCAAGAAAACGATCGATGATTTCAGACGACATGGTGCGGACCTCAACGCCGACGACAAAACGAAGATTGCTGAATACAACGTGGAGCTGTCAAAGATCTTGCGGGGCTTCCACCATCCGCCGTCGCGGCAGCGCGTCAAAACGCAGAAGCAAAGAACCTTGTGGGTTGGCGGTTCACATTGCACGCGCCGAGTTACATCCCGCTCATGACCTATCTCGACAGCACGTCTATACGAGAGAAAGTTTGGCGCGCACACAATTCGCGTGCAACGAGCGACGATACGGACAATCGACCTATCATCCGCCGTATCCTTCAGCTTCGCCGTACGAAAGCAAACATCCTTGGTTACAAGGATTTCGCCGACCTGGCGTTAGAGGATCGCATGGCCGGGACGGGAACGCGTGCGCGCGGATTCGTTACAGACCTCCGGGGAAAGACGGAACCGTTTTTCGCCCGTGAAAACAAAGAACTCGAAGCGTACCGAGCCACGGTGGACGGAGATTCGCCCATAGCGTCTTGGGACATTGCGTACTACGCGGAGAAACAACGCCGTGCAAATTTCGATTTCGACGAAGAGGCGTTACGACCGTACTTTCCGGTAGATCAAGTACTGTCAGGCCTGTTCGCCACGATTACCAAACTCTATGGCGTGACTATCGAGCCATCTGACGATCTACCAACCTGGGACAAGGACGTTAAGACCTACCGCATTTTAGACGGCGACGCCCATCTGGGTTCGTTTTATGTGGATCTCTACCCGCGCGAAAACAAACGCGATGGCGCCTGGATGAACGGTTTGATTTTGGGCACGCCACCCGAACCACACCTAGGGCTCTTCTGCGCAAACGCCAACCCACCCGTCGCCGATAAACCGGCGTTGTTTACACACCGCGACGTTGAAACACTTTTTCACGAGTTCGGACATTTGATGCACCACTGCCTCAGCCAAGTTGATGTGCGCAGCCTCGGTGGAACCAATGTCGCGTGGGATTTTGTCGAGTTGCCGTCGCAAATAATGGAAAACTGGTGCTGGGAACGTGAAGCGCTCGACATGTTCGCCCGCCATTACGAAACGAGAGAGACGATACCAAACGAACTCTTCGAAAAGATGGTGTCAGCACGTACGTTCCGCGCAGCAAACGCGCAAATGCGACAACTTGGTTTCGCCACGCTCGATCTCAATCTCCATTGTGAGTATGACCCCAACGGAAATGTGAACGTGGTCGATTTCTCCCGTGACATTCTCGAAGCACACGCACCAACCACCTTACCTGATGACTACGCCTTCGTCACCAGCTTCTCTCACCTCTTTTCGAGTCCAGTTGGTTACGCGGCAGGTTACTACTCCTACAAATGGTCCGAAGTGTTGGACGCAGATGCGTTTACCCGATTCCAGCACGAGGGTGTGTTTGCCAGAGAAGTCGGCGAATCGTTCCGACGTTCCATCTTAGCACGGGGAGACAGCCGCGACCCGATGGAGTCCTACCGCGAGTTTATGGGCAGAGATCCGAAACTCGAGCCTCTCCTGGCACGGCAGGGGCTGACTTAGACGTTACCTGTTACGGTATCTTTAAGGGGTGAGGCACTGACCCCCAGCGTCTCCACAGATCACGGAAAACAGGTATTGCATGAGAAATCGCATTCTACTACCGGCGGTGGCACTCGCATTCGCGTGCAGCGGTACACCACTCAACCCAAACGATTTCGACATCGACGGACCTTGGGGTGGGGACTTTACCCTGGGCGGGTCCACGTTTCCCATAGGGTTTACCCTCTCACCAAAAGAGGACGGAGTCACCGAACGTTACGACGCAGATGGAAACTTCTTTACGTCTTTCCGAAATTCCCGGATAACCGGCCGAGCCGAATACAATACGAGTACCGGTGCAATCTCGATTGAATTCCCGTTGTTCCCGGTTCCAACTACGGCCATGCAAGGAACGGTGGAGGGATCGACCATGGTCTTGAGCGAGGAAATCGTCTGCTTTTGCATGCTTACGCTCGTTCGCCAGGATTCCGCCTCGGCGCCCTAAATAACGAGTGTGCCGCGTTGTCACGTGGCGTGACGCGCAACACCGTAGATCAGTGCCCGGAAGCCATCCCGTCTTTGCGCGGATCTGATGCAGCGGCCCAACCACGCCGCAACCTCATGACAGCCTGCGCACCACCAAATGCCACGTTCGTAGGATCTGTCAACTCGTGGCCCATCGCTTCGAGCACACGGAGTACATCATCTGCTATCGCCGGCTCGATGGCCACCTGACGACCGGAAAAATGGCGAAACCGAGCCGCGTCAACCGCTTCCTGCAGATCCATATCGAACAACAATAGGTTCAAGAGCAACTGAACGTGGCCCTGCGGCTGCATCGATCCGCCCATCACACCAAAACTAAGCCACGGTGATTCGCCGGTATCGTTCAACTTCGTTGCAAAACCAGGAATAATTGTGTGAAACGGTCGTTTGTTTGCTGCGACCGTATTCGCCCGGCCGGCCGTTAGCGTAAACCCGGCACCACGGTTCTGGAGCGCGAAACCGGTACCTGGTACAACGATCCCCGAACCGAATGGCGAATAGATACTATTGATAAACGAAACCATGTTTCCGTCTTGGTCGGCGACCGACAAGTAAATGGTTTCGCTGCTTGTGACGGCGTTGGCAGGTTCCGGTCGATCGGCTGCATGCCGCGGGTCGATCAGCGCCCTTCTTCCGGCCACAAACTCATCTGCCAGAAGGTCCTCCGGATCCATCGTCATGTAGTCCGGATCACCAACCGCGTATTGCAGATCGGCATACGCAAGTTTTTTGGCTTCAATCAGATAATGGAGATACTCAGCCGAGTTGTGTCCCATTGACGTGAGATCGATCGGTTCGAGAATCCGCAACATCTCCAAGGCGGCAATCCCCTGACCATTGGGTGGCAACTCGTACAATCGGTAACCGTGGAAATCCGCCGAAAGGGGTTCAACCCATTCAACCTGATGATTGCGCAGATCCTCGATGGTGAGGAAACCGCCCATGTCGGCGACCCAATTGACCACTCGCTGGCCGATTGCTCCACCGTAAAACACGCCAATGCCGTGTTCAGCAACCAAACGATAGGTCGTTGCCAACTCCGGGTTCTGGAACCAATCGCCTGCTCTCGGTGAGCGGCCACCCGGGAGGTACGTGTCTACAAAGCTTTCGCGGGCCCTGCGCACATCCTTGGACTGGCTCCCCGACCAAATATCTTCGGCTCCGAGCCAATCGCCAGCGATGATGGGCGAGACGGGGAATCCATTGTCCGCAACGGCAATGGCAGGCGCCAGCGCCTGGGCCAAGGAGATAGATCCAAATCGATCCAGTAACGCCGCCCAACCCGACAGTGCCCCGGGAATCGTGATGGACTCGGCACCACGTCCGGGCACCCGGTCTCGACCTCGTTGGAGCAACACCTCCCTCGTCATGCCAGACCCCGAGCGTCCGCTGGCATTGAGTCCGTACAGCCGTGAATCGGTGGCGGACCAAACCAGCGCAAACAAGTCGCCTCCTATCCCGGTCATGTGGGGCTCGACCAGCCCAAGCATCGCGGCGGCCGTCACCGCTGCATCAATCGCGGTGCCGCCACGCTGCAGCACCGACAAACCCGCTGCCGTTGCCAGGGGCTGACTCGTTGCAATCGCTCCATTTGGAGCGTAGACCGTAGAACGGCCCCCCATATCCATGCGATTTGCCTGTGCGTGTATTGG
>JAZDDD010000204.1:0-2323 GCA_036679545.1 Gemmatimonadota bacterium
AGGCAGATCGGCAATTCGCCTTGGCGTGGTCCGGGCTTGCGGCGACGCATTTAGCTCTGGCACAATACGGTCTGGCGCGTCCCGACGAGGCGATGCCGGCGGCAAAGGCAGCCGCGCATCGGGCTATCGAAATCGATCCAACCGTCCCGGAGGCGTTGGCGGCCCTTGCATGTGTCAAGGCGATATACGAATGGGATCATACAGGCGCAGAGACAGACTTTCGTAACGCCATCGATCTCCACCCGCAATACTCTACCGCATTGCATTGGTATGCGATCAATCATCTAACCCCTACCGAGCAGTTTGACGAAGCACTGGCATATCTCCGCCGAGCTCAAGCATCAGACCCGCTTTCGTCGGTCATCAACACGACCGTTGGGCTCGTTCATTTTTATCGAAGAGACTTCGCAAAAGCTGCGGTTCAACTACGTGACGTGATCAGTCTCGATGAAACATTCGCTATTGCGTACTATTTTCTGGGGCAGGTGTTACGCCACGATGGTAATTACGCGGACGCAATCACGGTTGCCAAACAGGCACGCGAACTCGCAAACAACTCCGCAGAAACTGCCTCGGCGCTCGCACAGACGTACGCGTTTGCTGGCAATGCAAAAGAATCCCGCGTGCTGCTCAACGAACTCATGGAACGAGCAAAGTTGGAGTACGTTTCTCCCGGACTGATCGCCCCTATACACGTCGGGTTACAAGAATTTGATGCGGCATTCGAATGGTTAGACACGGCGGTCGAAATGCGAACTCAGGACCTCATATGGCTCCGTGTGCATCCCGTCTTCGACTCAATCCGAACGGACGAACGTTTTGGTCGGGTACTGGCTAAGATTTTCCCGTAGCACCCGCCACCGCGCTACCTACGTGGCTACTACATAAAGGAAAAGGTTTCAAGAACCACATGTCGAGTCTCGCAGGGAGAATCGCCATCGTAGCCGGCGCAACACGCGGAGCTGGTCGAGGTATTGCCCGCGCATTGGGTGAGGCCGGTGCGACCGTGTATTGCACGGGGCGAAGTGTACGTGGTAAGCCCACGTCGCCTGAACGCCCCGAATCGATCGAGGAGACCGCCGAAATCGTCACGGCGGTAGGGGGCATAGGGTTGCACGCCCGGGTCGATCATACCATCGAAGCAGACGTTGAGGCGCTTTTCGCACGGATACGATCGGAACAGGGCCGCCTTGACATCCTTGTGAACGACGTGTGGGGTGGTGACGCGTTGACCGAATGGACCAAGTTGTTCTGGGAGCTTGACCTGGCAAAGGGATTTCAGCTCATGAATCAAGCCGTGCGCGCGCATATCATCACAAGCCGGTACGGTGTACCCCTCATGGTGGAAAACAACAGCGGTTTGATCGTGGAGATCACCGACGGCGATCATGTAGTGAATCGCCATTACCGCGGAACACTCTTTTACGACCTCGCGAAGATTTCGGCGATACGACTGGCCCTGGCTATGTCCGGAGACCTCCGCGACCATAACATCACCGCGCTCAGTTTGACACCGGGTTTCCTCCGGTCGGAGGCAATGCTCGACAATTTTGGTGTGACCAAAGAGAACTGGCGAGACGCAGTGAAACCGGGCAATGAGGCGTTTGCGCACTCAGAGACACCAACGTTCGTTGGCCGCGCCGTGGCGGCGCTTGCTGCTGATCCATACGTTGGCGAGAAAACGGGCCAATCGCTGACGAGCTGGAACCTGGCGAAGGAGTACGGTTTTGTAGACGAAGACGGGAGCCGACCTGACATCGGAACGTTCTTCGCCAACGAAATACCGGACCGATGGAAGCGCCTCGTATCCGCCACACGATGACACTCAAAGTCAATCTCAACAGGCAAGCGGCGAAACCGAGATGGTTTGTGAGACCGGTCCTCGTCGCGGAGCTGTGGTCGGCCCCGCCCGAAAAACTTGCAAGCGACTTTCACACGAGATACGAGCATGCGCTCGACCAACGGACTGACAAACCCTGACGTATTCCTGACAACAAACATCCACCGGTGTTGACGAAGGCATCTTAACTTTCCCTGGACACGGATCTCAACACCAGGAGGATCAATGCAGGTACGATGTTTTGCGGTAGTGCTGGGTCTCGCATTGCTTCCGGCAGGCGGCGCAGCGCAACGGATGGAGTTGCCAGATGAAGTTGGAGAATGGATGAATGAGGGTTGGCAACGGGAATTCATGGGCATGATCGGCATCGGCGACAGCATCTTCAACAACGGAAGCTGTACCCGATGTCATGGCGACAACGGCGCCGGCACCGAACGGGCTCCGGACCTCACCGATGACGAGTGGGTGCAATCTGACGGTTCG
>JAZDDD010000205.1:0-3472 GCA_036679545.1 Gemmatimonadota bacterium
GTGTCAAGAGCCCGAGCGAATGTCATCGTGACGACTGGTCGAATCCTTCGCGAAGAACCCAACTTGACCCATGGTTACCTCGGCAATGAAGATATGCAACGCAGCCTGGCATCCTGGCGTCGCGACGTCGTAGGTGTGGAGGATCCGGGACGTGTTCTGGTACTGACCTCAGGGAAGAGCCTGAATGCGGAACACCCGGTCTTTTCAGGAGAGCGATCGGTAACCATCTATACGTCGAACGAAGGCGCGGGTGTGTTGAGGGAATCCACGTTTGGCGCTGCGGATGTTGTCGCGGTGGACCGTCCTGGCATTCGAAATGTGATAGATTTCGTCTTGGGCAATTGCGCGGCGGTAACAGTTTCAATTGAAGCCGGTCCATCGACGACACCGGTGCTGTACGAACGGCCCATGCGGGTCGATGAGCTGCTGCTTTCCACTTTTCGGGGAGCGATTACGCCAGCCTTCTTGGCGGGTTCGTTTGTTGGGACCGACGTGTTACATCGGCTGTTTCGTCATTCGTCGTCCTATCAGGTTTGCAACCAAAGTGGTGCCTGGAGTTTCCGGCGCTTCATTCGATGACTTCACCCATCAATCGGGAGAGCAAGACATGTACGGCATCAGAACGCTTCTTGTCTCATTGAGTGCAACGTTGGTCATTGCTTGTGCGTCGTCTGGCACAAGATCAGATTCAAGCCCACCGCCACGGGGTGTGCTGACTGCTGAAATATTGAGCGAAACCCAGGAATCAGACCTCTATCAAGCCGTCCAACGCTTGCGGCCTCAGTGGCTCCGCGCGCGCGGTGCCGCGCGTATCTCCGGTGGCAATTTGACCGTCTCAGTTTACGTCAATGATGTCCGTCGCGGTCAAGTGGGATTTCTGCGAACGATTCAGTTGGAAGCGGTTCAGCGCGTCCAATTCCTCACGGGGACGGAGGCCACAACCCGATGGGGGACAGGTGTCGCCGGTGGTGTAATCCTCGTTACACTGACACGGGGGTAACGGCCTAGGTGTCCGACGTTTGCGATCGACTCCGGGTTGCTCTCAAGAACCGCTACCGCATCGATCGCGAACTTGGTCGGGGCGGGATGGCCATCGTCTACCTCGCCGAAGACATTAAACATGCGCGGCTCGTAGCCCTAAAGGTTCTACGACCGGAACTGTCGGCCCTGCTCGGCGCGGATCGGTTCCTCAGAGAAATCGGAATATCGGCACGTTTGCAACATCCCCACATCCTGCCGCTGCACGACTCGGGTGAGGCGGACGGGTTATTGTATTACGTCATGCCGTTTGTCGATGGTGAATCATTACGAGATCGGTTGACACGGGAGGGGTCCCTTCCATGGAAGGAGGCCGTATCCATCGCGTGCGAAATCGCCAGCGCGACGCAATATGCGCATGGTCAAGGTATTGTGCATCGGGATATAAAACCCGGCAATATACTCCTCTCCCAGGGGCACGCCATTGTTGCGGATTTCGGTATCGCGCGCGCCGTGAGCGGTACGGGAGATGATAAGGAGCTAACGAAGATAGAGTTTGCGGTGGGTACACCACCCTACATGAGTCCGGAACAAGCGCTTTCCGATCCAACACTCGATGGACGTTCGGATATTTACTCGCTTGGTTGCGTCCTGTATGAGATGTTGACCGGGGCCCCACCACGGGAAGCTACGTCAAACCCTTCCCTTGCTAAATTCGATGGGCACGTCAAGCAACAAGTTCCCAAGGGTGTAAGAGGTGCTACAGCGGCGGCGCTCGCGGTAGACCGTGAGAACCGTTACCAGACCGCGGCCGAGATGCGTGACGCGTTGATGCAGTCCGTGCGCGGTGGTGGGAGTCCAGTTCTTCTTGCTGCGCAACTTGTTGGTGCTGGCGCGGTCATCTTAGCCCTCGTCTACTTCCTCGTATTGGAGTTGGGTCTTCCGGACTGGGTCTTCCAAGCTCTTACGGCCGTCACGGCTGTTCAGGTCGTTGTTTTAGCGTGTTCGGTGCGGGAACGTTGGATTCACGAGAACGAATCATCCTGGCAGATTTTGAAAACCGTACTTCGGACTCGTTGCTCGGCGCGGTGACAACTGATGCATTTCGAATCGACTTCGCACAGTCGCCCGTTGTATCGGTTGTCGATCCGAGTTTTGTCATGCAAGTCCTGTCGCGAATGGAACGATCTCCCTCTGAACGCCTGACGGCGGACCTTGCCCGCGAGATTGCCGTCAGAGAGGGAATCAAAGCGGTCCTCGCTGGCGAAATCACTACCGTTGGTAATGGGTATATGCTGACCGCCCGTGTTGTGTCCGCTGAAGATGCCACCGTCTTGGTTGCAGATAGGGTCTCGGCGGCCTCACTCAACGATGTGATAACAGCGATAGACCGTTTATCGAAAGAGATACGCGCGAGTATCGGTGAGCCCTTGCGCTCCCTACGAGAGAACGAAGCCCTCCAACGTGTAACCACCTCTTCGCTCGAAGCGTTACGCAAGTATTCGCAGGCGTCGCGCGCCATTAATGCTGGTGATGTGATCCAAGGACGTGCCCTTTTGAAAGACGCACTCGTCCTCGATTCGACGTTCGCCATGGCGCACCGGCGTTTGGGGTTGGTATCGTTGGATCGTGCCGAACAAGTCCACGGGCTCACGCAGGCCTATCAGTTCCGTGAGCGACTCACCGATCGCGAACAGGGACTCACGATCGGTGCGTACCATTTGTTTGTGACAGGCGACGACGGTGCAGCCATCGAGTCGCTCGCCGGTGTGCTTGAACATTACCCGGATGATCCCACAGCACTCAATAGCATTGGGTTGGCCCACGTGATGAGGCGTGATCATGTGGGAGCCGAGCGTTACTTCGTCCGTGCTCTTCAGGCGAGCCCGCATTCCCCCGATCGATACGCGGCGCTGATCGATATTCAAACCGTTCTGGGAAAGATGGATGATGCCGAGCTGAATGCGCAGCATTTGCGCGAGGAGTTCCCTGGTCATCCAACGAGTGTGTTCGTCGATGCGAAACTTGCGACCGTGGAGTTCGACTACGTTCGTGCCGACAGCATCGTTTTTGGATTCCTAGACAAGAGAGGGCCTCCGCACTTTTGGCGGGGGCCGGCCTACGCGCTGTTGGCGAGCAACGCGTTTGTCCGGGGTCGTCTGGTGGTTGGTGAGCGATACCTAACCGATGCAATGACGGTGTTCGAAGATGCCTCGGTCCCGAGTGAAGCGTTGGCAAGTGGGCTTCAACTCGCTGTCGTTGACCTGTTGTTGCACGACGACCGCGACCGCGCTCTTGCACGGGTGGACACGGTACTCCAACGCTACCCGCTGGACAACATAGATCCACTCAACACACCCTACCTGCAGATCGCTCAACTTTACGCGGTTGCGAAGGACACTGCACGAGCCGGTCGTGCGCTCCATCAATTTGCGGAACGGGTGGGGGAATATCGAGACATCTTTCGTTCGATAGAGATTGTCCGGGGCGGCCT
>JAZDDD010000206.1:0-9029 GCA_036679545.1 Gemmatimonadota bacterium
TGGCTAGCTTGGGGGGGTTGTTAGGCGTATTGACGGGATTCTTGTTTGAGCAAACGATCGCATTGGTATCGCCGTTACCCGCACGTGTGACCATATGGTCCGTCGTCATTGCCTTGATGCTGGGAGCAACGGTAGGGCTCGTGTTTGGTGTCGTACCCGCCCGGCGGGCTGCGCGTCTGGACCCCATCGACGCACTGAGACAGGAATAGACCATGCGTTTGCCAAACCTCATGGAAGGCGCAGCTGTCGCATTGTCATCGATTGCCAGCCAGAAACTAAGATCCGCATTGACCATTTTAGGCATCGTGATTGGTGTATCGACAGTCATGATGATGGCATCGGTGGTGGAAGGCCTCAGACAACAGATCGTGGCCACCATCGAAGTCGCGGGACCTACCACCTTCTACGTCATGCGGTTTTTCTCACAAACACCCCTCAATCCGGACAATCTTCCCCGGGAAGTTCGCATCCGCCCGGTGGTAAAGGCGGAAGAGGCCGAGGCGATCGACCGGTTGCCGGATGACCACTACATGGAGATGCAGGGCGGGACATTGTTGTCGGGTAGGTTTTTTACAGAGTCCGAGTTGCGAGGCGGTACACAAGTCGTGGTCATCGAGGAAACAACAGCTACACAACTTCTCGGTGGACGCAACCCGATTGGTCAAACAGTTCTGATTGGCGGTATTCCGCTAAAAATCATCGGGGTCTACCAAACCCCAGAAAACATTTTTCAACCGCCGACCCAACAGATCGGCGCCATCGTATCATACGAAACCGGACGCCGCTACTTTCGGTACGATGAGACCAATGCCCTATGGCTCGTCGCTAAGCCGAGGTTGGGTGTTTCCGTTGAAGCCGCACAAGACGCCGCAACCATCGCGTTACGACGACTCCGACATCTCCGACCCGGCGACCCCGATACGTTCGACATGCTGACGCAAGATCAGATACTGGACATCTTCAACAAACTCACGGGTGTCTTTTTCCTTGTCATGATCGTGTTGTCCAGTGTTGCCCTCATGGTGGGCGGAATCGGTGTCATGGCCATCATGATGGTCTCGGTCACAGATCGGACGCGGGAAATCGGTGTGCGAAAAGCGCTGGGCGCCACCAGACGCGAAATTCTGTGGCAGTTCCTCGTGGAGGCCGCAACACTCACATTGCTCGGCGGCGCTGTTGGCGTGCTGTGCGGTACCATCACCGGCGAGGGTCTGAAAATGGTGCTTGGATTCGAACCCGGCGTGCCCCTCTGGAGCGCACTGGTTGCCTGTTTGGTTTCTATCGCCATAGGTCTGGTGTTCGGGTTGCTTCCGGCAAATAGGGCAGCGCGGTTGGATCCGGTTGAGGCGTTACGGTACGAGTGAGTTAAGATTAATTCGCGATTAACGATTAACGGTTGATTGCTCTTTACAACCATCCCACCAGCCAACGACCATGCCTAACATAGATCTCCTAGCCATCGCCGCGCACCGCGATGACGTAGAACTCACCTGTGCCGGGACTTTGATAAAAATGGCACGGCGCGGGTATAAAACCGGTATCCTCGATCTGACGGCCGGAGAAACCGGGACACTCGGCTCAGCAGACATCCGATCCGAAGAAGCCGCAAAAGCAACAGCGGTCATGGAGGTTACCACCCGCATTAACGCCGGTTTACCCGACGCCGGTCTTCACAACACCGACGAAACACGGCGCATCGTCATCGAACACATTCGTGACCTCCGACCAACAACGGTGATCCTGCCCTACCCCGCGGGTCGACACCCAGATCACCGTTTGGCATCCGAACTTTCACGGGATGCCTGCTATCTCGCTGGTCTGAAGCGATACGCGGCGGCCGGACAGCCACACAGACCACACAAAGTCATCTATGCACAAGCGTACCGGGAGGACGCCGCAAAACCGTCGTTTGTCGTCGATATCACCGAAGAATTTGAAACGAAACTGGCAGCCATTAAGTGCTACGCCTCCCAATTCGACGGCGCCGAGTCCGCGGGCGAGATTTTCCCAACCGGCCAAAATCTGTACGATCTCATCCGCACGCAAAACGCTCACTACGGGAGTAGGATAAGGAAATCGTACGGGGAACCGTTTTTTACGGTGGAAACTGTTGAGATCGAAGACGTGGTGAGTCTCGGTGTTAGTACGTTTTGATTAGGGGCTGCCCGCTGCCAGCTACCCGCTGATTCGGTCTGACGTGCTGACCTAACGAATCACACCATATCAATGGATAGTTAGTCCGCTCAAGAAAGCGGGCAGCGGGTAGCGATAAACAGGCACTCCAAGCTCCCCCGTCACACCGTTATCTTCCACAACCATGGAATCAACAACAAAAACCGCCTACCTAGATAATGCGGCCACAACTCCGGTCCGGCCGGAAGTGCTGGATGCCATGCTCCCCTATTTGGCACCGGAGGGCGTTGGAAATCCGAGCTCGGCACACCGGTTTGGACGCGAGGCCAAACAAGCGGTTGCCACGGCCCGGGAGCAAATCGCCTTGGCGCTGGGCGCTGAGCCCAACCAGGTCATCTTTACCGCGGGGGGTACCGAGGCGGACAATCTCGCTGTCGTTGGGGGGGCACTTGCCGCTCGGGATGCCGGACGACCATTCGCCGTGGCAGTCTCTGCGGTGGAGCACCCTGGTGTTTTGGAAGCGGCGTACGCGGTTGAACGGATGGGTGGCAAAGCCATTGTCCTACCGGTGGACGAATCGGGTCAGGTGGAACGGGACGCGCTGCGTCATGCGCTCCAGCAAGGCTTGGCACTGGTCAGTGCAATGTGGGTCAACAACGAAGTCGGATTAATACAAGATATAGCCGCGCTCGCTGACATTTGCCTCGAGTATGCAACGCCCTTGCACACAGATGCGGTGCAAGCGGTGGGGAAGATTCCGTGCACGATGCAGGATATTCCGCTGCATTTCCTCGCCATCGCGGGCCACAAGATTGGCGCCCCGCAAGGTATCGGCGCGGCCATTGTGAAGGATCGTCAGGCCGTTCACTGCATCACGCACGGCGGTGGGCAACAGTTTGGTCTGCGTTCCGGGACTGAAAACGTGCCCGGTATCGTCGCCCTTGGGGTAGCCGTGGAATTATCCGTGCAACATCAACAACACGACGCGGCACAGTACGGTGCCTTGCGTGATTTTTTCGAAACAAAGCTTCGTGAAATCATTCCAAACGTCGAAGTCATTGGAGCACGTGGACCACGCGCCCCACACATAAGCAATGTCGCAATCCCTGGCATCGATAGCGAAGCCATGGTGATGCACCTGGATCTTGCGGGCATTGCATGCTCCGCGGGCTCCGCATGCCACACCGGAACGGTTGAGCCGTCGCGTGTGTTAACGGCCATCGGAATCCCTCACGACCTGGCGACTCGTTCGCTCCGATTCTCGGTCTACAAACAAACCACCCAGACCGACGTGCAACACGCTCTTGATGTTATTCCGGGAATCGTAAACAAAGTGCGCGGGCTCGCCACGACGCTGGGTCGCTAGACAAAGATGCCACGTTCCTCGCAGTCGCCAAAGCCCGGCGCACGTGTATTGGTCGCCATGTCAGGTGGCGTGGATTCATCCGTCGCGGCGGCACTCCTCGTCGAACAGGGATTCGATGTCATCGGGGCTACGATGAAACTTTTTTGTTACACCGATGACGTCCCGGACCGCCCATGCTGTTCGTTGGACTCGATACACGATGCCGCCCGCGTGGCGGCGAGCCTCGATATCCCACACTACGTTCTTAACTTCGAGGACCGGTTTGGACGGGACGTCATTGATGATTTCGTACGTGAATACTCACAGGGCCGCACACCCATTCCATGCGTACGTTGTAATTCTTTCACAAAATTTCGCGATCTGACGGCACACGCCGATGCCCTAGATTGCGAATACGTTGCTACAGGGCATTACACCGTCAGCAAAGACGGCAACCTCTATCGGGGCGCGGATTCCGGCAAGGATCAAACCTATTTTCTGTGGGGCATCCAGCGCGACGTCGTCAGAAGGATGCTGACACCCGTTGGCTCGCTGACAAAGAAAGAGACACGAGACATTGCACGCCGTCTTGGGCTTGCCACGGCAGACAAAAAGGAATCCGTTGAGATTTGTTTTGTTCCGGACAACAACTATGTGAAGGTGTTGGAAGAAAAACTGGGTCTCGACGCACCCGCCCTCTCACCAGGCCCGTTCGTTGACAGCAGCGGAAACGCATTGGGCTCACATCAGGGTTTTGCCCGATACACAATCGGTCAGCGCAAAGGACTACCGGGTGGATTTCCTGAACCGATGTTCGTCACACGGATCGAACCACACGAACGCAAGGTGGTTATCGGTCCCGCGTCGGAGTTGTTCAACCACAAAGCGGAGCTAAAGGAAGTGAACTGGCTTGCCGATACTCTCCGTGTAGGCGATACGTGCCACCTGCAAATTCGTTACCGTTCTCGTCCAGTACCCGCCCGGATCGCTGAGTCCGCCGAGCCCAATCGATTGACATTGGAGCTCATTGAACCTGCGCGCGCCGTTGCACCCGGTCAGTCCGGCGTACTCTACGACGGTTCACGTTTGTTAGGTGGTGGAATCCTCAACTAACGGAGCTGCACTTGACCCTTCTGGACCGCGTTACGGCTAGCCTTGATGGTGATCAGTCAAAGGCATTGGCCGGTCTTCGCCCCCTTTTCATGGTCATCAAACTCGCAACACCCCGAAATACATTCGCCAAGATTGCCGAAGGCGTCCCCGACGCCGACCCGTGGGCACGTGAGGCAGCCCTTGGCGATGCCGGTCGCACCGGCGAACTGTTGGCACTCATCACTCCAGACACCCTCGCGCAACGCATGAAAACAGTTGGTCTTTGTGACACGGAGATCGACCGTTTGGGACGGGACGTCGGCGAGTTTTTAGCTGAAACCGTTGACGGCGGTATTGCCGAGGAGATTGCGGAACTGGTTCCGATCATACGACTGATCAACACTCGACACTGATCAACACTCAACGTTGAACGTTAAACGCCCAACGCTCAGCATCAACGTTCAACGTTGAACGTTCAACGTTTTGCCGACACCCGGAGCCCACACGACGCTTGAACGGTGAAACGTTGAACATTGATGCTGAGCGTTGAGTGTTGAGTGTTTAACGTTGAGTGTTGATCAGTCGCGCTTCCAGCGCTTGTGCGTTTGCGTTGCTCGGATCAAACTCTAGCGCCCTGGCAACGGCAGCAAGGGCGTCCTCCAGCCGGCTTATTTGGGCGAGCGCTTGGGCCAACAGATAGTGTCCTTGCGCAAGGGATGGATCTGACGCAACGGCGCGTTCGTAAAATTCGATGGCCTCAGGCAATTCTTGGCGCCGGAGGTGATAGTTGCCAAGGTTAAACAACGCAAACGTGTGATTTGGATTGACGTCCAATGCACGACGGTATGCAACCGCAGCATCCGCCATTTGATCTCGACCCTCGAGGGCTACACCTAGGTTCACCCATGTCAACGGACGGTTTGGATCCGCGTCGATGGCACGTGTGAAAAACTCCACCGCGGTGTCGAATTGGTCGAGACGGGCATACGTATCGGCGAGTTGCGCCAGGACAGTAGCATCATCCGGCTTCACTTCGACCGCCTTGCGATAGGCCAAGATTGCCAAACCGAGTTCCCCCCGTGCGCGATAGACATCGCCAACATAACCCAACGTGATCGCCCAACGGCTTCGTACTAGGCCATCCGCCACCGGCGTCAACGACGTTAACTGATCGACGAGAAAGTCGCGCACATCCGCTTGTGCGCCACGGGAAAGATGCAGGCCCGCCAACGCAACGGCACGGACGTCCACGTTGTCATACACAGCAAGTGCTTTTAATCGCTCGACGACTTCTGATTCGAGTGTCAGCATGTCGGGTCCCAAGTGACGCTCGATAAACACACCCAGCGCGTCCAGGATGGCGAGGGAATGGTTCGCATTGACGGGTAGTAATTCGCCCAACGCCTGAACACGGTCGGTGACTGCCTCAACACTCAGGAGTCCCCGAATGATGTCCTTATGTGGTTTGATCTCTCCGTACCATTCGCGCACTTGTTCTTCCAACATCGCCACGGACCGATCGACATGGCAACTCGTACATGCGTTCTGGACACCCAGCTTGTCATCAAATGCCGGACGAGGAATTGGTATCGTGTGGTCCGAACGCGCGAACCGGAGATCGTCCCCCAGTTCGGGGTGTTGCAAATAGGGCATATGACAGGACACGCACTGACTCCCCGGAGAATCCAGCCGATGATTTGTGTGCGCCGTCAGATCTTCAGCTTTGCTCGCATGACAGTCGAGACACTGCCCGTTGGAAAATCGCCCTTCCAAGAGACGGCCATAGATATCGCGGTAGTCGTTGCTGTGAGGGTCGTGGCAATCCACACAACTCATTGCACCGCTTAGATAACAATCGCTGTACTCATGGTTTTGTTGGTAGGCAAACGTCCGCACCCGTCCATCCGGAAACAGCGGCGATTCTCCCATGACTTCGAGCTTCGGTGCGTAGTGTTGCTCGAACACCTCCCCCGGAAGGTAACCTTCCGACAATACGGTCTTGACGGCGTGACACTGAAAACAAATGGCCAGCGACGTGTCTGCACTAACAGTCGCGAATGTCTTTATGCCGATATCCAACACGCTGCCAAGGTCTCCATCGTTGGCCCGTTTGATATGCTCTACACCCGGCCCGTGGCACGATTCACAGTTCACTGCATAGTCAGTGAAATGCGTCTGGTATCGTTTCGCGCCGTTGTCATACTCCGTTAGGATCTGGCTGCCGTGACATTCCTGACAATTGGAAAACCCGCCGTGTGTGCCGAGAATTCTGATGGGTGGCCAATCACCGCAGTCGGCCAATCGCATATCGGACGTAATACGCGTCCAACCACGCTCGGCCCTGGAAATAGTATTGCAAAACCAGAGCTGCTCTTCCCGTATCCAATCGAATGGCAGAAACCTCACGGTGCCGTCAGGATATTCAGAAACGAATCCTTGCGTCCCGCCCCCAACCATGTGTCCACCGCCAATCACACCGTCAACGGTAAACACGATCTCCTCTCGCCCATTTTGACGCACCGTGAATTGATATTCGCCATCGCGAACCGATGGTATCACAACGGCGTCGGCAAACCGGATTGGGCGGCCGTTGAAGGGTGCAATCACGGTCGACGTATTGGCTTGCCCACCTGCACGCCCATGTGTAGAGGATTGCCACATACGATACTGTCGCTGATGACACTCCGCACACGCATCCGCGCCAGCAAAGTCGTCGGGGGAAACGTCGATGCTCCCAACCATCGGTTGCGGCAGCGGAAACGGCGCCAAGGGATTCGGACCCGAATCCCCAAAACGCAGCGAGACTACAGCTGCTGCAATCCCCGCCATGAACACTCCACCTACGATCCACCAAACGAACCGGAACGACGCCCGCGTCTGGATAGGCATTTCCGGCAGGTTCGCCACCGGCCGGTCGTCAGACACTTTGCGTTTCCGGGACCCGGAGCGCCGTTTCTTCCCCATGCTAGGATCCCCGCCCATCGCGCGACCACGCCGGCCCAACACATCGACAAAGATCTCTCATGTACGAAACAATGCGACGGGTCTCATCAGACGTTAGGCGCTGTCCGAACGCCGGCATTCTGTGACTCTTTCCCAAGATATACGCACCCGCGTGTATCCCATCGAACAGCGTATCGTCCGGTCTGGTCGACATGTCACCGCTCGCACCAGCCGTTGGTTGGACGGATATGTAATCCAAAGGCGAAGCGTATGAGTCTGTTGTCGCGGTGTTTTGACGCGCGAGAAAACTGGCGATGAGTTCAATTCTATCTTCTGGCATCGGCCGGTGCGGCATGATCGAACCGGGGACCTGGCGCTGTGGGGCCGTCAACATGGCGTAGATAGACTGAGCCCCGAGCCGACCTCCGACGTTTGACAGGTCAGGTCCAATCCTGCCACCCTCACCACCCAAGCGGTGACATCCCAAACATGCCAGGCGATCTCGAATCAAGCGGAGCGCTTTATCCTCTGCAAACACGGAAAGGGATCTTGTCGAAAACGCCACCCCAGTTGTTTGCGAGCTGGCCGCCAGCAGATGGTCCGTCAGCAACCGCGCTTCTTCTCCCGACAACGAGAAGTCGGGCATGCGCGCCCCCGAGCCCGGATGAAAACCAAACGGTCGGATTGCCACCGGCGACCGTACGTAATCCGCCACCCAATCTGCTCGCAACCTGCCAACGGTCGACAGGTCAGGTCCAACGACGGCGGGTTGCATTCCTTCCGTCTCGTGACACCCCACGCAATTGAAAGCCGCGAACAACGTCGCTCCCGCCTCGGTTGTGACATCATGGTTGGTGCGCCTCGATCGCGCGAAGGAGCGATCAAGTGCTCGTCGTTCGCCCCTGGTTTTGCTTGCAAAGTGGTCTACGAAAACACCTGGGCTCGAGCCACCGGAGCCGCTGAGTGTCTCCAAATACAGCGTCAACGCTAAACGCTCGCGTTCGTCCAGTCCAAACGCCGGCATGCGCGATGCGCCGATATCGCGCCGGATCCGCTGCGGATCCTGCAGATAGGAAAAAATGTGTGACGGGTCATACTGACCCGCGTTCGATAACGAGGGCGCGCCAGCGCGAACGGTTTCAGCCGAAGCCACAACACCGGCGTGACAAACACCACATCCCAGTTCCTCGATCAACTGCGATGCAGCATCAACGACCTGCATGCCAGCACCTCGATCCGTTGCCATCCCTTGAAGACCGGGGCGAAGTATTGCCAATCCAACGGCCATCGCACCAAAACCAACAAGCCCACCTGCGGCAACGCAGATCGTCCGCGGAGACAACGAGGAGACCAACACTTACCGTGACAGTTGGTCGAGAAATTCGGTGACGACGGTGGTCAAGTCACGACCCTCACCATCTACCGCATAGTTCAGGCTCCGCATGGTCGCCTCCGGCAACACACCGCCCAATTCGCGCAACGCTTCTCGAATTGCGGGGAATCGTTCCAACGTTGC
>JAZDDD010000207.1:0-7737 GCA_036679545.1 Gemmatimonadota bacterium
TCGCCTAAGAAGTTCCGCTGTTGCGGCGCGAAAAATTTCGCACGGTCTTGCCTCCCCAGCCGTCGCACTGAGACCGCCCGCGTCCTCCCAGGACGCAAAATCATCGACGTCGAGATCCACCTCAAACACGGACCGCGCCGTTCGCTTCACAATAGAGGCGCCAAGTCGGCGCTTCAGTGTCCCTGGCGCCAAGTGAAGAAGCACCCGCCAAAACCGCCCTACGTACCACACCGCGGCATACTCCCCTGCCAGACGTCCGGCCTCCGCCATCACGAGATCCGCATCACGTCGCCTGCCAATAAGTTGGATGATGCCACCCACTTCATCCGGATCAACACGTACGCCCTTCCGCGCCAGGGCTTGGTATTTCTCAATTTGTACAGACACTGTGGGGCTGCGACCCAGACGAACGGCCGAAAGGTCATCCATCTCGCCAAACTCGGCAGCAATCGACACCAGGTCAGCCGCGCGCACGGCCTCGAGAACGGTAAACGGAATAACGGCATGGGTGTTCATGTTGCGATTTGTGATGATCAGTCGGAGGCGCGAAGAACTTAACCATGGCTCTCGGTCCACGGCAGGCCCATTGCGCACCGCCCGACCGGTGGCGATTGTACTGCCTGCCACGAACCAACCCGCACACCTCCTATTTCGCGCCATTCCGATATGCCCGCTCACTCCGAGAATCGCCGCCAGGAGTTCGAAGATGAGGCATTGCCTCATTTGGACACCGTGTATCGTGTCGCGCTCCGACTGGCCGGTGACGAGAGCCAGGCGGAGGACCTAGTCCAGGATACGATGCTCAAGGCGTTTCGCGCATGGCATCAGTATCGCAAGGGCTCCAATGCCCGGGCATGGTTACTCACCATTTTGCGCCACACTTTTATCAACGAATACCGCCGCAAGAAAAACCGTGGACCAACCGTTGACGTTGACGAGCTCGAGTCGTTCACGGTTTTCAAGGACCATCACGAAGAGGACCCTGAAGGAAAGTTCTTTGAACGCATTGTCGATGATGAGGTCATTCGCGCCATCAATTCACTGCCTGACGAATTTCGGGAGACCTTGGTTTTGAGTGATATGGAAGGGCTGGCGTACGCGGAAATCGCGGAGGTGACAGGGGTCCCCGTGGGAACGGTAAAGTCCCGTCTTTTCCGTGCCCGGCAGGCGCTACAACGTCTACTTCGAGATTACGCGCTGGAGATGGGGTACATCCGGCGAGAAACGTCGTGAGTACTGGGTCGCTACCGGGTCCATGCGCCGACGCTGTCGAGAATCTTTACGCTCTCCTCGACAGGGAACTGACAATTGAAGTACGCCAACGAGTGCAGCAACACTTTGAGGCCTGCGTAGATTGTTTTCCACTGTATCAATTTGAACGTTCGTTTTCGCGTTTCCTCAAGGCTCGCAGTGCCGCCCTGTCGGCACCTGCAGACTTGCGCCGGAAGGTATTCCAAGCCCTTTTGTTGCAACGCAACGAGTCAGACGGTTCGGCGAATGGCACGAACGGACCGCACGCAAGCGGACACGCATCATGAATTCTGAATCGGAAACCCTGCCCGCGTTTCGCGCATTGCTGAGCTGCTTCGCAACCGGGGTCACGGTGGCCACCACGGTGGACGATCATGGTCGCGCACTGGGTATGACGGCCAGCGCAGTGAGCGCGGTGTCGCTCGAACCACCATTGCTCCTGGTGTGTGTTAACAAAAACGCGGCTTTTCACGACGCGCTCACGGGCAACACCGGGTTCGCCCTGAACATCTTAGCACACGATCAAGGACATCTGTCGGAATTGTTCGCGCAAGGACTGCATGATCCGTTTGAGGGCGTCACCTCCACCGACGGCCCCAACAGATTACGCCTGCTCGACGGTGTAGTGGCGCATATTCTCTGCGGCCCTTGGTCGACGTTCGACGCTGGCGACCACACCGTTTTTTTTGGTGAGGTCCGCGGAGGCGAGGTATTCGATCGCCAACCCCTGGTCCACTATCGCGGTCAATACACGACGACAAAATGACAACGGCGCGCGATGCGCTTACCTTTGCCGCGTACTCACCGTAAACAAAGCAATAGCCCCAATTGAGGAGCCACCAACATGAGTAACATCCGAGCGCTCACCGCCGAATTCGTCGGCACGTTCGCACTCGTGTTTGTAGGAACAGGCGCCATCGTGACGGATGCCATGAGACCCGGGCAGGTGGGTCTGTTGGGTGTCGCTCTCGCACACGCGCTAGTTTTGGCTGTCATGGTGACGGCGCTCATGCGGGTATCGGGAGCGCACTTCAATCCGGCCGTCACGGTGGGGTTGTGGATGGCAAACAAAGTTGACGGAAAAACGGCAGGCACCTACATCGGGACCCAACTCGTTGGTGCGTCAGTTGCGGCACTGCTGGTCATGTTGATTTTTCCTCAGGCGGCAGTCCAAGCGGTAAGCTTGGGAACACCGAGTATTGCGGGCGAACTCGATTTGGTCGGTGCAATTCTCATCGAGGCTATTCTGACATTCTTTTTGGTGACCGCTGTGTTCGGCACGGCCGTGTCCTCTGAGGCACCGGCAGTTGGTGGGTTCGGCATTGGCCTGGTGTTAGTGTTCGCAATATTGGTTGGCGGACCGTTAACGGGCGCCGCACTCAATCCGGCGCGAGCGTTTGGTCCCGCATTGGTCGCGCAGCAATGGACGGGTCACGCGGCATATTGGATAGGTCCGTTGTTGGGCGGAACGGTTGCGGCGTTGCTTTGGGCCAAAGTCCTTCTACCCAAGGAAACTACTTGAGTTTACGCGCCATTACGAAAAGATACGCCGAATAGGCGAGTACAATAACGCCGCCGACAATGTACGCCGCAATCATGTAACCACCGTTGTCAGGCGGCATCGTACATCTCCTCCTGGCGCAGATCGTCAAGTACGGTCAAGCCGTACCGTTGCATAACAAATCCGAAATACAAAACGGTGAACACCACAACACCGACCAGCAAGGTGGCAAGCATCGAACCGGGCATCGTAGCCCCTTCCGGTTTCAAAACAACTGGTTCCGGATGTTGTGTTCGAAACATATACACCGTCAGATGGACGAAGGGGACAAGCACGAGCCCCATCAATCCCACGACCGCGGAAAACCGTGCTCGCATGCTGCGGTCTTCGGTGGAATCCCGCAGAACCAGATAGCCGACAAAAAGCAGATAAAGAAAAAGCGTCGACGTCAGGCGTGCATCCCATACCCACCACGCACCCCACACGGGCTTTGCCCAAAACGGACCTGTACCCAACATCACGGTCCCAAACAGAATCCCAACCTCCGCGGATGCGGCGGCGGCCCGATCGGCGCGTTCATCCCGCAACCAGAGATACGCCGCGCTGAATAGCCCGGTCAACATTATGGCGACACCCGCCGCCCATGCCGAAGGAACGTGCACGTACATGATCTTCTGTGCCGCCCCCTGTCGGACTTCGAGAGGTGTAAACGCCATGGCTCGCACAACAAGGAAGACAAACCCGATGAGTCCGATGACCGTCAGGATTTGGCCACGGCTAAGAAGACGGAGTGCATTGGTGCGGTCAGTCATTGATCGAGCGTCGCACTAAAAATGAGAATCGGTATCACAACAAAAACCAGGTCAAAAGCCGCCAACAACTTAAACCAACCCATCATCTCACTCAAAGGGCGATTTGCCAAAATGCGTGAGGTGAGCTGGACCGCCCCAACGACTGGCGGCACCATAAATGGTAATAGCAGCACCGGCAGCATCAATTCCGCAAAGCGGGTCTGGACAACAATGGAACTCAACAACGTTCCCACCGAAACCATGCCGATGGTTGCAAGGACCGTAACCCCGGCAAGCAAAGGTAGGTTGGCAAAAACGGGTACGCCGTAAAACAATACAAAAAGCGGGAACGCCACTAGTTGGATTGTACCGACAAAGATCAGATTGGCGGCGAGTTTTCCCAGAAAAATGCCAGTGACACTTGGGAACGTCATCAAAATGCCGGCCATCGCGTCGTTTTCTCGCTCGATGGCAAAGGCGCGATTCAAATTGAGGAGACCAGCAAAGCTGAACGTGACCCACAACGCCGCGGGCGCGATCTCAAGCGCGGAAACGGCAGTTGGGTCCCTCGCGACGTACAATATGGCGAGGACCAGAATCGCAAAGACCAAAGAAGACAACAGGGCGGTGCGAGTACGCATTTCGATTTGCACGTCTTTCGCCGCAATTGCCCACGCCACCCGAAGTACATCATGCATTGGCGAGTAACTCTCGGTATCGACAATTGACGTCCGCCACGGTCATACCGTCCACCGGTAAAGGTCCGTGTAAACGGCCCCCAACCAGAAATCCGACGCTCGATGATGACGAAAGCAATCGGTCGATCTGATGTGTAACGACAACCGCGGCGCGGGGCTTTCCATCAGATCCACTGAGAAGACCAAGAACCAACGAACACCCCTCCTCGTCTAAACTGCTCAAGGGTTCGTCCAGCAACAGTACGTCCGGGTCGTTTAACAACGCTCGAGCGATGGACAGCCGCTGCTTCATACCTCTGCTGTAGGTCATCACTCGATTGTCTTGCCATGTTGTCAATCCTACCAACTGCAGGAGTCGGTGAATAACCTGCCGATCCACGCTGCCCTTTAGACGTGCAGCGAACACGAGGTTCTCAACCGCTGTCAGCGTTTCATATAGGTGTGTTTCGTGCATGACGGCGTAGATGCTTCCATGCCGTTCTACGCTCCCCTCGTTGGGTTGCATCAAACCGGCCAACATCTTCAACAGCGTGGTCTTCCCCGCTCCGTTCGGACCCAATAGCACTACCACATCGCCCGCCGAAACCGACAGGTCAACCCCCCGAACAATGGTTCGGAACCCGTAACGCCGAGTGGCGTTTCTTGCTACGAGAAGCGGACCTTCATGCATGTGACACGATAACTATCGGCCGGCCCGGACCGCACGTCCGACGCGGTGTTTGGATCGTCAGGCAGGGCTCCCCACGGACAATTCGTTCGGTTGACGCCGTAAACCAAACAACGAACTGACAAATACACCTACGATGATAGCGGCTGAGAAAAGACACCACCGACACCATGCGTTGATTACGAACGCTTCGAGGTAACTGAGGTACGCGGTGAACGCCACGCCGATGCCCGACACCAATATCAACCCCAGCGTCACACGCCGATCCGTTTGGAACTTGGGTTGGAGGCTTGCTAGACTCAACACCAACGTTGCGAGGTATCCAAAGACCCCAAGAAACGCGACCGGGATACCGAACAGGTAAGCGTACGGTGACAGCTGCACCGATTGACAGGATCCGGTTCCGCACGCCATGATCCCCATCCAACCCAACTTCCACATGGCAAGGTAGACCGAGACGAAGACGCCGATCAGCGACAACGTCGCGGCGATCATTTTATGTGTCACTGGGTCGGTTCAATGACCAAGCTATCGACAACCCGTTTGAGTTGATCGTACGTCAGACCACCAAACATCTGATCCCCAATAATCATCGTGGGAGTCGATGAAACGCCGAGTTGGATACCGCCTTCATAACTTGCCTGAATGCGGCCACGATACCGCCCCTCGGCCATACACGCGTCATACTCTTCGACGTTCAAACCAACTGTTTCGGCATATCCCCTAAAAATTCGTTCGGCCACACCCGCCGAGGGGGACCATTGACCTTGGTTTGCGAACAACGTGTCGTGCATCGGCCAAAACTGCCCCTGCTCGTCGGCACACGCCGCGGCATGATGGGCCTGTCGGGCCTTGTCATGAATTTCAAGCGGGAAGTCGCGGAAGATAAATTTCACCGTTCCAGCGGTAACGAGACGCGCCTTTAAGTCCTGCACGGTGAGCAACCAGGCCGCCTGACATCCGGGACATTGGAAATCGGCGTACTCGATGATGGTGACGGGCGCATCGTCACTACCCTGTACGTACCCCTGGAATTCTCGACCGCTGACAATTGCGTCCATTGGAATTGGCCCAAGCGGCACGATGGAAGCTGCCCGTCGATTGGTGACCCAAAGGGCACCGGATCCCACAACCGCAATTCCCGCCAACCCCATATAAAAACGCTTCATTCCTGCCATGGAAAATCCTCCGACTTATCGAAGTCTATCGTAAAATCCCGTGGTGGTTCAAACGCCAGCGACTCAGCTTCCGCGACGACTTTTCTACTTTTCGCGATCTCCGGCGTATCGTAAGTACAACGCACTTCATAATGAAACAACTCACTCCGCGCGTCGCCCATCAGTCTTTGCAGCTCCGGCCCAGCGGCCAGCAAGTCGGCGTCAGCCCTTAAAGCACTGATCCTTTCAGCCATGGCCCGCAAAAGGGCAACTAGTTTCTTCGCTCTCTCATCATTATACGTTTGCTCGTGATCCATCGCGATCAACCTCGTGCCGGTGTTGGCACAACACCCATAGCGGATACGTGCAAGCGGGGGCGCATGTTCCCAACTGGCCCCTCACACGAAATGTAATGTCCGCTCACGGACACTGTGTAGTGACGAATGCTTCGAATCACCGCAAAACACGCACCCGATGAGGTTCTCGTTCTGGGGTAGTGGGTCAGTTTGAGCAGTCACACGAGGAATGAGGAAAATCCCTTAAGATGCTAGTCGGTCCGGAAATGTTACTATTTGTGCCCTGCCCAATTTGTTACTATTGACAGGCGGCACGCACTTTGTAACGTGGTGTAGTAGCATGTGGCAGATGTCACCCGGACAACTAGGACAGGGGAGAGTATGACGGATACGGACCTTCGGACGCTTCATGACGAGATGCGCGCAGGTTTCGAGGAGATGCGCGACAGCTTCAAGCAGGTAAATGACCGGCTTGATGTTATCGAGCATGACATGAAGGCTGCGCTCGGCGGGTTCATGAGTGCCGTTCTAGCCCCTGAAGAGGTCTCAAGTATCCAGTCTAAAATGCACAAACCCTTCCCTGTCGAAATTTTCCCCTCCCGATCCAGGTCCTCATTACGAGCAACCGTTTGATGTCGGAAAAGAAACTTAGAGAGGATGCGAACGAGTCAGCATTTCGTGTTCTTCAAGAGGCTACCGGTGAAAAGCCGAAAACCGCTCCGCCAGGGAAACGCGAGGAACCTAACCCGATAGCGGTTGAACGGGGCCGTAGGGGTGGTGAGAAGGATGGGAAAGTGCGGGCCGAAAGACTGACTGAGGAGAGACGACAGGAGATTGCGAGAAAGGCTTCTAGGACGCGTTGGGGTAAGAAAGAATAGAGGGTGAGCGGGTGCCCATGGACGAATCCCAGGAGCACCACACCACACAATCGGTTATCGTTTTTTCATGTACCACCCCCTACGGCTGCTGCCGCGGTTGGGGTTGAACGGCCAGAGAGGTTTCCTGCTACGGTGCCCTTCTCTGGCCGTTGATGTGTGGAATATTTAAACATCTTCCGTCCCATCTTCATCCGAATAGATGAAGCCCACGGTGGCAGTAAACGCACCGATCAAGGCTTCGCGTCTCGTTCGTCCTAAGGCCGTTCCGGCCGGCGGCAACTCCTTGAGTAGCCCAAGAAAACCACGCGCATGCGGTGAGCCTCCACTTCATGCACTACAACTTCTGCCGAGCGCACCAGACGTTGACGAAAGACGCGGGCGGAATCAAGACAACGCCGGCAATGGCGGCAGGCGTCACGGATCGGGTTTGGAAGATCGAGGATGTGTTGGCGCTGATGGACCCAAAAAAGTCGTTACGTTGAAACTGGACCACTACCC
>JAZDDD010000208.1:0-4360 GCA_036679545.1 Gemmatimonadota bacterium
CGGTGCTCTCAAGAGTGCGCTCGAAGGGCTCGGGCAACCGGAGTTAGCCGCCGGTTTCGAGACTCTCGATCTCCACCTAAGAAATTCGGACGGAATAGTTCCCCTCCCCGCGCAACAGCCGGACGATCCCTCGTGGAACACACCTGACGCGGTGGATCAACTACCGGAAGCCCATCACGGCGGGCAACTGGCATCGTCCGCCATTGCCGATGGAATTCGCGATCAGATCAACACACTGTCCGGCGCAAACACACTGCCGGTGTTGTTGCTCGGTGCCCCGTGGGAGGGCGCGGATATTTGGAGTGATGCTCTCAGCCGGTTCGGATCACCCAGTGCACCGCATTTCAACTACAGAGAGCTTGGTGTCGCGCCGGATCAAATCTCCCTCAACGACGTGACGGATACATCGGCGCGATTCTATACAGCGGATGTCGCTGTATTCAACACCTCGCCCGGTGTCAATCCCGTCGCACGTGCATTACCCGTTGACGATCCGGCCAACCCATCTTCGCAGGCAGAGCAGGTTCACCGTTTGATTGACCGGTTGCGCGAACTACATCCAGGTCAGCAAGTAATCGTGGTCGCACATTCCACATCCGGTCTTGCGGCGCGCGCAGCTATCAATCGCGATACGGACGACACGCGTGTGCGCGGCCTCATCACGGTTGGCACACCACACCTCGAATCGCCACTCCCGTGGCTCGCGGACGATGCACTGGGTCAGGCGTTGGCATTCTTGCAGCGAGTGGACCCAGACAAGATTCCCAACGAGCATATTCGTGGCGCGTTGGGCGAGCTGTTCAAGTTCTTGAATGGCGAGGCAGACGCGGGTGGCGAGCCGAGCGATGGTTTTCCGGCCCACGCGTTCCTACCGGCTGGGCCCATCTCACTACCGACCAATGTCCAGGGGCATGCGTTTGCAAGTCGCCTGCCCGGTATCGAGTTGCGCGATGAAATAGTACGCTGGCTCGAAGCTCGCATCGCAGAACTGCGCGGCGTGCTCGATGGGCGCACGGAAGTGACACATGTAGGTGTCGGCGTGTGCTTGCTTCCACCACCGCTGGAGGAAAGCGCCGTACGCGTCGAAACCACCGTGCGGTTCGATGCAAGACGATTCAAAGTCGTCACAGGTGACGTAGACGAGAGCGGGCTTCCCCTACTCCCGCGTCTCACGATCCACGCCAAAATCACACGGCCTAACGGATGGCTCGTAGGCGACGTGGGCGAGAATCCACGGGTACGATGGGCGGAATTCGGTTTCACAATCGATCGCAATAGTGTGGAACCAACCGTTCGATTGCACGACGCTTTCATCGACGGTGTAGCGCTCGCCCGCGCCACGCTGGAAGATCTGGGAGACGGCGGATTTGCGCCGGAGGCGACTCTACGTCGGCTGATGGACGCGGTGATGGAAACACTTACCCGCGGTGCAGAGAGCTTCCCCAGGTTCGATTGCCTCGCTCAATTGCTGGAGCACATGGGTCTGGTCATGCCGGAAGGCGACGGTTACGCGTTCAATCCCGACGGCTGGGCCGCGTTGCTCCTCGACCCAACGGCATACATGGAGGGTCAGTTTACCGACCTCCTCACCGACGCTGATCGACGTGCTGCGTTCTTTGGGACACTCAAGGAATGTCTGGACCTCCAAGAGTTCGATGACCTTTTCGACTTCTTGCCGTCCGCCCCCACGGGTGAAAGCCCGCCGGTTCTGGAATGCCTGAAAGCCATTCTCGCACAGCTCGAGCTACTGCGTCCCGAGGAAGAGGGGTACGCACCAAACCTGAACGCGTGGTTGGATCTGCTCCGCGACCCGGAGGAATACCTCAAACAACATGTCGAACAACTGCTCACAGACGACGCGAAGCGCCAGGATCTTATTCAACAGTTACGAACCAAACTCGATCTCGACGACCTAAACACGCCGTCAGTGGAAGACGTTTTTGGTCCCGTCACCATTACGATCGACGCCAACGGACGGATCACAGTAGCTCTCGACCCAACAGACGCGCTCGTTTTGGCCAATCAGATCGAATTCTTCGGATCGTTCGAGATCGACCTGCAAAATCAGTCCGCCATATTCGATATCAAAGTCCGCCCGCGGACGATTGCGTTGGCATTGGCCACCGTGTTCACGATCGAACGAGAGGACGATGGGTCATTCACACATGACGCCCGACTCGAACTGGACTGGGACATCGGACCATTTCCAACACCGTATGACGCACTTTCAATAGCGCCTCTATGACGCACTTTCAATAGCGCCTCTCGCAACCAATTTCACGCAACGCCTGGGCGAGATGCTGCCACGTTTTGCGTTGTCATCGTTCCTGACCTCGTTACTCGAACAACAGACGTTTGACAAATTCCCCGACGCGGGACCGTTGTTCGAATGTTTGGGACTTGCGTTCCAGAGAATTCCGGATGGGCCGTTCAAGATGCGGCCGTTGGACAGCATACTGATCGACCCCACGACGTGGCTCACCGCCGAGTCGGTGCTGGGGGGGGCGGATCAATGCTTTGATCCGGTGCGGGCACTCTGTGTGTTGGATGCGTTGGGGGGAATGACCGGTGTTCGAACCGCGCCGGGCGACTTCGACTTGCCGTACGGATTGCACCTGGAAGCCACCGCCGGGGCGGATCTGTCACTCCGTTTCCATACGGACCCACCGCTTCCACTACCATCGAACAGCACGGTGGACCTCGAATTGACATTGAGCGTGGCGGGCACCGATTGCACACTCGGCGTCGGCGGAGACGTTGCGTTTGCATTCGATCTTTCCGGTGTGCCGGGACCGGTAGATCTCTGGAGTCCTCTTGTTGCCTCAGTCGGATTCCATGATGGTGAGTTCACGGTACGTGTCGGTACCGATACATCAACGATCAGTCTCTTCCCATTTGCCGGTTGGGATGCGCTGCTCCTCGACCTCTTAGACTCGGCGCGTTTGCTACCAACGATGATTCAAGCGCTCATCGATGCATTGGAGCAAGAAGCACCAGCCGGATCCGAACTGCTCGATCTGGTATTAGATCTCCGCGCCGTTGCTGTGGCTTTGGAAGTCGGTACGGTCGCGGGACTCGACGTCCTGTTGGCAGACCCGGTCGCCTGGGTTCAGCTCAGGTTCAGTCCCGCCAACGCACCTGCCTCCGCCACCGCGTTGTTCAATGTATTCGACGGCCGACTGCCCGGCATATCAGATACGGGCGCGGGCGCGATTATCTACCGGCCATCGACCGGACCCATATCGATTCGCGTTGGACGGAACGGTTCGATATGTGCTTCGGTGGAAGTCACGGATTTGGACGTCGGGCCACTCATCCTGAGCGCAAAGGGTAGCGTATGCATTCCGGATACGCCCGATCCTCAACCAGAACTATCCGCCCAGCTCGATCTCGCGGTTCAACCCGACGTTATCGCGCCCGCGGGCGTCTCCATCGAACCGAGTCTTCATTTCTTGCACGAAGACCGTGTTACGAGTCTTTACATCTACCCGATCGGAACGTCCGGGGCTGCCAATTTCCGGCTCAATCTATTGCCATCCGTTTCGTTCATATGCGAGGGCGGTGCAGACCTGGAAGACTGTTTGCTCGACTTTGCGCGCGGGATCCTACTGCCACTCACGATCGAACTCTTTCTTGATGATGATACAATTACCAATTGGCTCAACACGCCGATCGCCGAGGCCGCGAAACCGGGACAGTTTCTTATCGACGCTGGCATTCTCGCCGCCGACGGCTCCGGTGGATTCAATCTCGTCTTCCCCGATGTCTTTGACCCCGAGAAATTCGTCGCTGACCTGTTTGGCGCCGGACTGAAAGCTGTCCACGCTGGCCTCGACGACGGCGCCAAGCCCCTACTCCAACTTGGCACCGGCAGGTTATTCCTGGTCAAGAAGGACGTAAGCGGTGGCGCGCTATTCGGTATTGGCGTCAGGCTGCCGGACATTGACATTGGACTCGGCACTGACCTAGAAGTCGCTTTGCAACTCGGTGACGACCCAAGTTGGATAAAAAATGCCGGCGGTCCAGATCTGCAAAACGGTGGGCTTGCGCTTTACGTGGTACTCGATCGCGGCCCGTCGCCGAACGGGTCGCGTTTCCAACTCGAACCCGAACTCGAATTGGCGAGCCTCGGAATCGACCTCAGCGGCAAGGGCGACGACAATCTCCTGGACATCGAAGGCATCACGCTCGGCGGCGTGTCGGCGCGCCTGTACTTTTCGCTCTCCCGTAGCTCAGGCAACTTCGTCACCGAACTCGGCGGATCAATCGAGGTACAAGAGCTAGGCATTCCGATCGGCGCAGGTGGCGGCAATCCCGTCGCACAGAACCTCCTTGCAGCCAGCGAAAACGATACCGGTGA
>JAZDDD010000209.1:0-5777 GCA_036679545.1 Gemmatimonadota bacterium
GTGAAGGCTGGCCCGCCTTTCACGTCTCCGAACGCGTAAATGCCCGGCACGTTCGTCTCGAGTTTCTCATTAACGCGGATGAATCCGCGTTCGTCTGCGTCTACGCCTGCAGCCTCGAGATTGAGCATATCGGAGTTGGGTTGCCGTCCCGTGGCTATCAACAGGTGCGAGCCAGCGATCTCGGTCCCACCGTTTGCGCCTTGTAGTTCCACGGTGATCTTGTCACCATTCCCTCTAATACGCGAGGGGCTTGACCCAACGAGGAGATTGATCCCGTCGTCCTTCAAGATTGCAGACATGGCAGAACAGATGTCCGGATCTTCGCGCGGCAGACACCTCGGTGCTTGCTCGATAATCGTGACGTCCGCGCCGAAACGCCGAAACATTTGACCGAACTCCAGGCCGATGTATCCGCCTCCGACCACGATGAGGTGTTTAGGAACCCCGTCCAATTCCATAACGGACGTTGAATCGAGGTATGGTACATTGGCCAAACCTTCGATTGGCGGAATGAAACTACGCATGCCGGTATTGATGAGGATCGTTTTCGCAGTGAGATCACGTTCACCGCCGTCGTTGAGAGAGACGTGGACCGAGTTGGGCCCTGTGAGGCTCCCCTCGCCCATTATCAGTTCGAGTTTCTCCCATCTTTCAAGGCCTTTGCGACTGCCTGCACTCCACGACTCGACGATGTCGCGCTTCCGTTTGCGGACGACCGATTGGTCCACGGCTATGGGTCCGGTTTGCACACCGTAGTCTGCGCCTCGTCGCGCAAGGTACGCGACACGCGCGCTTGCGACCATCGTCTTGGTTGGTGTGCACCCGACGTTTATGCAGCTTCCCCCAACGTGCTCGCGTTCAAGGACCACTACGGACCAACCCGCATTTGCCAGCTGCCCCGCGAGCGGGCCTCCTCCCTGGCCAGTACCGATCACGATAGCATCAAAGTTGTCTGGCATAACGTTTTCTCGTTGTCAAAAGGGTGATGGCGCACAAAGCGCCCAACACTGATCACTTCTGTCGCTGTAGCCGTAGTTGTCGGTCTACGCCCCACAGGCAGCGCCAGATTGTTCGTGTAGGCCGACTGCGCCCACACGCGCTTCCCATTCATCTTCTGTAAATCGTCGTGTGATGTGTTGCGCACAATTCCAATCGAACGCCTCCAGTGTAAACACAACACCACGTTCCACAACCGCCTTGTAACCGGGCACCTGCAACCGTTTCACGAGGTCTGGGTCGTCTGCTACGTCAACCACGGATGTTCGGACCATGATCTTGAGACGTTGCCGGTTCACGTAGTCCATCAGAAAAAGGGCAACGCGATTGTCGTGCGCGATGTTTCCCGCCGAGATGTACTGGAGATTACCCCGGAAATCGGCGTATCCCAGTTGGGTTTTACTCAAAACATTGAGAAAGCCCTTTGGACCTCCTCGGAATTGGACGTAGGGCCATCCGTCGTCGCCTACGGTGGCCATGTAGAAACTGTCTCGTTCTGCGATGAAATCAATTTCACGGTCCGAAAAGTGATTGTCATCAACCTTCCAGTTTTCCACCTTCTGCGCGTTTTGGCGAGTGCCATATCGTGTTTGAATTCCTTTCACCGTGTCGGTGAAAGCGATATCCGTATATCGACGAGTCATTGTGAAGTTCCTCTCTCTAGAATCATTGCTGATGCGGTGGCGCCGGCGCCACAAATGCTTATGAGCCCATACCGCGCGTCCCGTCGTTTCATTTCGTTCGCCAATGTCGTCATGATTCGGATCCCAGTCGCGGCAAACGGATGCCCTGCCGCGATGGAACTGCCCAACTGATTGAGTTTGTTTCGATCGACCGCCCCAATGGCCGGTTCTTTCCACCCCTGCTCCCACGCACGCAGATTGCACATCACCTGCCCGCCGAACGCCTCGTGCATTTCGATGAGGTCAATGTCGTTTAGCGTAAGGCCTGTTCGTTGGAGCAGACGCGGCACGGCGATCGCGGGTCCCATGAGCAATCCATCCGCCGGGTCGATGCCGACGAACTCGAAGTCCTTTATGAACGCCAGCGGGTCGCGGCCTTCTTGACTGGCCCGCGTCTCCGACATCAGAAGCATGGCCGCGGCGCCGTCTGTGAGTGGACTGGAGTTGCCGGCCGTAATTGTTCCGGTTGAGCTTCTGTCAAACACCGGTGGAAGTCTTGCCAACTTCTCCATTGTTGTGCTCGGTCGGGTCAAGAGATCACGGTCAACGCCGTCCAGCGGATAGATTTCGGCCATTAGCCTGCCATCTTCAGTGGCCGCGTGCGCTTTCATATGACTGTTGTATGCGATCTCGTCTTGCTCGACCTGTAGGATTTTCCACTCTTTCACCATGAGTTCGGTGTGCTCGCCCATAGAGAGGCCGGTAGATGGTTCCTCGATACCGGGAGCGGTTGGCTTGAAGTCGCGTGGTCTCAACTTCAATAGTTGTTTGATGCGACCGGAAACGGTTTTTTGACTATTGGCGTCGAGAACGATGCGGCTTGCGCGGTTCGAGAACAAAACCGCGGGATTGGACATTGATTCGACACCCCCGGCGATCCCCACCTCTGCACGACCCTCCACAATGGAGTTGCAAATGATCGCGGCTGCCGTCGTACCCGTGATGCAGTTGTCAGTGACCGTGATCGAACGAACCTTCACCGGAAGCCGGCTCGCAAAGTTTACCTCTCGCGCCATATGCGGTATTCGGGGGTCGACAACTGCGATGCCATGTACGAGTTCGTCTATGAGGTCTGGATCGACGTCGTGCCTCTCCAAAAGCCCGTTCACAGCATGAACGGAAAGATCGAGAGCGGACAGTCGTTTGAATTTTGCCCCCGCCTTGGCGAAGGGTGTGCGCGCTCCTGCAACAATGGCAACACGCGGTGGTCTTTTGTCCGTCATTATCGGAACCCTCGCCTCGTGGTCAATTCCTTTTTCTCCAAACCCGGTGAGGCCCAGGGTCGAGAAGCTGTCGACCCTGGAATTTTGGCGGATCATGTGGAGAGATGTGCCGCGTTAGCGGCTCGCATCCCTCCAAAGCAGCAAAGATGCCACGTTGGGCATGGCGCCGTTGTTCCGTGTAAGTGGTTGGAAAATAACATACTTGCGGCGTTATACGTCCGTGAAATGTTGGTCATTGCTACGGTGAGGTGTACGGCATTTCGTGAGTGTGCGAAATACCGTGAGCGTCATGGGCATCGGTTGCTTGGCAGAGTAGTTTTTCAACACAACGTCGTGTACTCAGATTGATACGGTGAACCACATATGCCCTCAGATCATGAGTCCCAACCTTCCGTCTCAGAAGACCTCGCTCGATTACTTCGGCGTTATGCGCTGATCCTCGAATGCGCCGGCGAGGGCATCTACGGCTTGGATCAGGACGGTCTAACAACGTTCGTGAATCCCGCGGCAGCGAAGATGTTGGGGTGGGAGGCGATTCACCACACCAGAGCCGACGGTTCAGTGTATCCGCGAGAAACTTGCCCGATTTACGCGGCGTTTAAGGACGGCAAGGTTCACCGCATAAACCACGAGGTTTTCTGGCGAAAAGATAGGACGGCGTTCCCCGTGGAGTACGTGAGTACGCCGATCCGCGATGAAGCCGGGGAGCTGTTGGGTGCCGTGGTGACATTTAATGACATTACTGAACGAAAACGTCAGACGGAGGCACTCGAGCAAGCTCTTGAGCAGGTGCAGAAGCTCACAAAACAACTCAAGGCCGAAAACGCGTATCTGCAGCATGAGATCAAGTTAAATCACAATTTTGAAGAGATTATTGGGGAGAGTAAAACCCTGACAAAGGTCCTGCACAGTGTGGAACGGGTGGCCTCGACGGACGCGACCGTGCTAGTGCTCGGCGAAACCGGTGTTGGGAAGGAGTTGTTCGCTCGAGCGATTCACAACTTGAGCCCCCGTCAAGACAGACCGTTGGTCAAGGTCAACTGTGCTGCCTTGCCATCGGCGTTGGTCGAAAGTGAGTTGTTCGGCCACGAACGTGGAGCGTTCACGGGCGCCGTTTCCCAAAAAATCGGACGATTTGAACTGGCCCACACCGGCACCATTTTTCTCGATGAGATCGCTGAGTTGCCGACGGATCTGCAGGCCAAGCTCCTGCGGGTGTTGCAAGAGGGTGAACTCGAACGGATCGGCGGCACTCGAACCATCAAAGTCGATGTTCGCGTTATTGCGGCCACCAATAGGGATCTCGTCAAGGCCGTCTGGGCCGGAGAGTTCCGTCAAGACCTGTACTACCGACTCAACGTGTTCCCGGTTCAGGTCCCCCCTCTGCGAGAACGGCCGACCGACACACGCTTACTGGCCTCTCACTTTGTGCAGCGATACGCGAGGAAACTTGGCAGGACAGTGGATAAGATTCCCGAACGGGCGATGGAGCGCCTTGAACGTTACAGTTGGCCGGGGAACGTGCGGGAATTGGAGAATGTAATCGAGCGGGCGGTGATTCTCACCGAAGGCGACACGCTAAGACTCGACGACATGCTCGATCCGCTTGGCTCCCTCACTGTGCGCGGCGGTGGGCAGCGTGCGCTCGAAGATGTGGAGCGCGATCACATTTTCGCTATTCTCAACGAGACGGGATGGAAAATCCAAGGAAAGAACAGTACCGCCGAGATTCTCGATCTCCATCCGAATACACTTCGCTCTCGAATGAAAAAGCTTGGCATCGCGAAGCCGGTGCCATAGCGACGGCGATCGTCTCTCTCCTCATATTTCGTAGCCAGCACGAAATCTCGTGAAACTGTGCGTCCGTCCAGCTTGACGCACTCGCTGGTTGGACTCCCCTAAGTCATACCAAACAAACAGGCTACGGACCTTCCGAGCCACGTGACTTCGGATGGTACGCTACTTGTCTATGTGAGCCGACATAAGCGCCCGGAGTTGGATGCGGGCATTCACATAGATCGGGTGGCGCAAAGGAGCGCGCCTCCCGAAACCATGTTCGCCAAAGTTGAAAGGGGTCTCAATGTCTGTCACAGGTTATGAGTCAAGGTCGGTCAAGAAGAAGCCAGCGATAGCCCTGCTAGTCCCGCTGGCCGTTGTGTCACTTGTCATTCCGTTCAATGCGACACACCTGACCACCGACTCAACCGAATCTGGTCTACCACAAGTATCGTATCGCACGGCATCAATCGATGGTCTGGACATTTTTTATCGCGAGGCGGGATCGACGAGTGACCCGACCATTTTGCTGTTGCACGGGTTTCCTACATCGTCGCACATGTTTCGCAATTTGATTCCGGTTCTCGCTGACGAATACCACGTCATTGCGCCAGACTATCCTGGATTCGGTTTCAGCTCAATGCCGAGTGTAGATGAATTTGACTACACCTTTGATCGTATTGCGGACATCGTCGAACAGCTGGTCGATGAACTCGATATCGACACCTACAGTATGTACCTCATGGACTATGGCGCGCCCGTCGGATATCGCATTGCGACCCGTCGCCCGGAACGTGTCGAGACGCTCATCGTTCAAAACGGCAATGCCTACGATGAGGGGTTACTTGAGTTTTGGGACCCGATCAAAGCGTACTGGGCAGATCGAACGGCTGAGAACGGCGAAAAGTTGCGCGGATTCTTGACACTCGATGTCACCAAGTGGCAGTTTTTACACGGTGTCCGAGACTCATCGACGGTTAGTCCCGACAATTGGGCACACGTACAACCGTTACTGGACCGACCGGGCAACAACGAAATCCAGCTGCAACTGTTCTACGACTATGGCAGTAACCCGCCACTCTATCCTTCGTGGCAGAAG
>JAZDDD010000021.1:0-2128 GCA_036679545.1 Gemmatimonadota bacterium
CGGGGCAACGATGATGTGTCTAGCAGGGGGTTGGTCATTGAGTGCTTGATATCTTTCTCAAGCGCCGCATAGTAACACAGCGGTACCGAATCGAAGCCAGCAATGCGGCGACAAAACGAGGAGAATCGGGTGTCAGAAAAATTTGATCTGCTGGTAGTTGGCGGCGGCAGCGGTGGCCTTGCGCACGCGCAGCGAGCAGCGGAGTACGGTGCTGACGCCGCTGTAGTCGAGTACGGGCCGCTGGGTGGTACCTGCGTCAACGTCGGCTGTGTTCCGAAGAAGGTCATGTGGTACGCGTCGCACTACGCGCATCAAATTCACCACGCTGCGGACTACGGTTACTCGCTAACGGTCGACGGGCACGACTGGGCCGCGCTGAAGGCGCGACGTGATGCCTACGTTGCGCGCCTTAACGACATTTACAGCAACAACCTGGACAAACGCGGGGTGACTTACATTGCGGGTTCCGCTCGTTTTGTTGATGCAAACACGGTGGCTGTCGGTGATAAGGAATACGTCGCGGAGCGCATCGTCGTTGCTACCGGTGGCCAGCCAATCGTGCCTGACATAGAAGGTGCGGAGCTGGGCATTACCTCTGACGGTTTCTTCGAGCTGGAGCACCAACCCAGACGAGTATTGATAGCCGGCAGTGGCTACGTCGCGGTTGAGCTCGCAGGCATATTTGCCGGTCTTGGCAGCGAAACGCAGCTTATCGTGCGCAAGGACGGTGTGCTGCGCAGTTTCGACAAGATGCTTAGCAGCGAACTGATGGACACGATGCAGAAAAACGGCATCATCCTCGATACCGGTGTGATCCCGGCGTCGGTCAGCAAGACCGGGGATGGGCTCGTACTGACCGCTGAAGACGGACGACGCTTCGGTCCGGTTGACGTCTTGCTGTGGGCCGTCGGACGGTCACCCAATACCAAAACGCTGGATCTCGGCAACGCCGGCGTTGCGATGGACGCACGCGGGTTCGTGCCGACGAACGAGCTGCAGACTACCAACGTCGAAAACATTCACGCGCTGGGGGATGTGACCGGCCGGGCTGCTCTGACGCCGGTCGCCATCGCCGCTGGCCGGCGTCTTGCAGACCGGCTCTACGGTGGCATGGAAGGACGGCACCTTGAGTACCGGCTGATTCCTACGGTGATTTTCAGTCACCCGACGATTGGCACAGTCGGTATGACCGAAGATGAGGCGCGCCGTGAGTACGGCGACAACATCAAGGTATATACCTCGGAATTCACGCCGATGTTCTACGCGCTGGGTGAGGACAAACAACGCTCTGTTATGAAACTGATATCAGCGGGTGACGACGAACGCATTGTTGGTTGCCACGTCTTCGGCGATGGAGCGGACGAGATGCTGCAGGGATTTGCTGTCGCGATGCGTATGGGTGCTACGAGAAAGGATTTTGACGATACCGTTGCCATTCATCCGACCAATGCCGAAGAATTCGTGACGATGCGGTGACCTAGGCAGTGACGTGCATCTGCTTGAGCACCGGCTCGGTATCGGGCCGTACGCCGCGCCACAGATTGAATGACTCGGCGGCTTGTTCCACCAGCATTCCCCAACCCATGACGGACTGAGCCGCGCCAGCTTCACGTGCCCACACACTGAACGGTGTTGGCTTCAGACCATAGGACAAGTCATAACAAAAGGTGTTCTCGGATATGGCTGCGGCCGGGTAAGGTGGTGCTTCGCCCTTAACGCCCGCTGATGTGGCGTTGATGATGAGATTGTATGTCTCGGAAACCGGAACGGCATTGAAGCGGCACGCGGACACCGTGCCCGATTGCGAAAAGTGTTCGGCAAGAGCCTGAGCCTTGCCCAGAGTCCGGTTCGCGATGGTGAGCGAGTTCGGTTGCATTTCCAGCAGTGGCCCGACAATGCCACGCGTCGCGCCACCGGCACCGAGAATCAGGATATTGGTGTTCTCGAGCGAAACACCCAGGTTAACCGCGAGATCGCGCAGCAAACCGATACCGTCCGTATTGTCGCCATAAATTTCACCGCCCCGGAATGCCAGCGTATTAACTGCACCCGCAGTAGCGGCGCGTTCACTCGTCTGATCGACCAGTCTTGCGACCTCAGATTTGTGCGGCACAGTAATGTTGAGACC
>JAZDDD010000210.1:0-20493 GCA_036679545.1 Gemmatimonadota bacterium
CGGAGCAGCAAACGCTTTTTCGATGGATACGGCCATTGCAAAGGCCACTCCGGTGGAAACAAGGGTTCCGACGCGTACGTAGTGGTGGTCGGTGTTGGCCGCATTCAACGCCCACGTGAACTGCGTCCAACCCCACCAGATCAACCAAAACACCAATAGTGATCGCACGATTCCCTGTACGTCCAGATGATGAGCGGCGTAGTGAGTGACCTGCGTGATCGCGAATACGAAGACAAGGTCAAAAAAGAGCTCGACGAACGTTGCGCCTTGGTCCTCGGGTGAAACCATCGATTTTTCGTTCATGTGTGCTGAAACTATTTATCCGCCAGGACCGTGCAAGTGGCTTGGCGAACACCGAACATCGAACATCGAACGTTGAACACGGCTGGTACTAGAACTCAAACCTCGCTGTCAGCCGTGGAATCCGAAAAATCTCCCTCCTCGTCTTCCGCCAAATTCGCCCAGGACTGCCGCGGGTCGTCCCCATATGAGAAAAAGATCAGATTTATCTAATAAGTGGACACCAGTAACGCCCGTGTGGGCAACGGGTACTATCCTTGGGTGCGCTTGACGCCGTCAGAACAGACGGAGAGTTTAAGCGCTACAGAAGGAGGCGTGCAATGTGGCAGTCGATAGCGGGGTGGTTCGCAGCCGGCATGGGTGTTTACGCGGTGTTGGGTGTCGTTTTCGCCGTTCCGTTCGTGGTTCGTGGAGTGGGGAAGATCGACCCGGTCGCACAGAACGGCACGTGGGGCTTTCGCGTTCTAATCTTCCCTGGGTCGGTTGCTCTGTGGCCAATCTTGCTTCTCCGGTGGGCTCGCAACAGCCCCATGCCGGCCGAGCAGAACTCCCATCGTCAATGCGCGCAGAAACATCTTGAGGCGCAGTCGTGATCCGGCGTTTGAGGCGGGCCCACCTCGTCGCTACAATCGGACTTATCGCTTTCGTACCAGCACTCGTGTTCACGGCCGTATCGGCGCGGTCAGCCGCGACCGTGGTTGATCCGACCCCGCTTCCCGTCGGCGACCCCGCGTCGTTGGCCATTACGTTGATCGACACAACGCACACCGTCAATGGCGTGAACGTTTTTGCGATCGTGACGACGGACCAAGAACGACAACGTCTGGTTCTGGAGTTGGTACCTGAACGCGCACTTCGACTACCCGACCTTCTTGTGTACTGGTCCACGGGAACAACCGTTGATACGGGCCATTTATTGGGGTCGTTGCGAGGAGCGCAACGCGTTGCGTTTGCTCTCCCGTCTGAGGCGGCGGAACAAGACGCTCAGATCATTGTGTACAGTTTGGGGCATCAGGAAGTGGTGAGTGCATTTCCACTGGTTTTACGTTCGTCAATGGGCAACCGGTAGTAATGGGCGGTGTGATCGCGTACATCGCAGCCTTTGTGGGTGTCAGCGCCACACTCGACCCTGCACCGAGGATCGAGACAATCCTTATCCGGGCAACTGGGACCGCTGCGCTACTGCTGCTCCACCTTGTCCTTATCATTGGGCCGCTCTGTAGACTGAACTCCAAGTTTCTGCCGTTGTTATACAATCGACGCCACTTGGGCGTCACGACGTTTATCGTCGGTTTGGCTCATGGTGTGCTGACCACCATTCAATTCCATACGTTTGGCGATGTGAATCCACTCGTCAGCATTTTGACCGCCAATCCGCGAATTGACAGCATCAGCCAGTTTCCATTCCAGCCTCTGGGGCTTGCGGCCTTGGTCATCCTGTTTTTCATGGCGGCCACAAGCCATGATTTTTGGTTAGCAAACCTCACCGCGCCGGTGTGGAAAGCCATGCACATGTCGGTGTACATCGCATACGCACTTTTGATTTCGCATGTGTCTCTAGGAGTACTTCAAGCGGAGACACACCCGTTACTCGTTGTAACGCTAGGCACTGGTTTATTGACTGTATTGGGACTTCACGCCGCCGCCGGAATCCGCGAGCGGTCACTGGACATCGAACAAGACACCATCGTGGAGGACCACGTGGACGTGTGCGCCGTGGACGATATCGCCGAAAAACACGCCCACATCGCCACGATTGCAGGCGAACGAGTAGCCGTGTTCAAATATGACGGTAAGATCTCGTGTATCTCCAATGTCTGCCAACACCAAAACGGTCCGCTGGGGGAGGGACGCATCATTGACGGATATATCACCTGTCCCTGGCACGGTTATCAATACGAACCGGATTCGGGCAAAGCGCCTGCACCGTTCACCGAATGCCTGCCAACTTTCAACCTGAAAATTGTAGATGGCCGAGTCCACGTGAATCCAAAACCCAATCCACCGGGAACGCGCGTGGAACCGGTGGCGTTCGCGGTATCAGAACCGAAGATACACGGGAGATCGCGTGACAAAACATAAGGACGACGAGTTCTATGTCGGGTATGCGTCGGTGGCGCCGAAAGCTACGGGCCGGCTGGTACGAATCGTTGCGGTAGCGCTTGTCATAGCGGCTCCGCTTGTCGCGGCCACCCTCGTGTCGGCTCAAGGACATTTTGACGCCGCGTCGTTCGAGTTTGGACAAACCCGTAATTTTACAGGTCGGATTGTCACACAACCCCACCCACACGTCCTCATCGAACGACCCGGTGAATCTGGCGTGGGCGATCCTCACAGCCGTTACCTTCTTACAGTGTTCGGAAAAGTCGGCGCCGACAAACACGTAGCGGCGTTTGACGGGCAGCAGGTGGATTTCGAGGGGACTCTCATTTATCGCGACGATCAGACAATGATCGAACTGGTTGAGGGGTCATTGCGCCCGTCGATGCGCGCACAAACGTCGCAACCGGCGGTCGTTCATCGCATGGGCACAACGACAGTCCAAGGAATGATTGTCGGTAGCAAATGCTTTATGGGTGTGATGGTCCCGGGTCACGGCAAGGTTCATCGCGGGTGTGCGGCGCGTTGCATCAGCAGTGGCACTCCGCCGATACTCGCCGTCACTGATGAGACCGGCGGAGCGCAATACATTTTGTTGATCGGCGAAAATGGAGAGCAGATCAACGACGTTCTGGCCCGCATGGCCGCCGAAAACGTAGAAATCACGGGCGATCTCGAACATTGGGGCGATTGGTTCGTTTTGAAGGCTGACCCAAACACCTACAGGCGAATAACATGACGTTGCGTAGTTCCGCCGATACGTCATACCCTCACTTTCGCGAGTCGTTGCCGTCATTCGACGAGCAGGCGGGTCGTTACGTTTTGCGATTCGCTCGCACGCGCTCCGAACTCAAGACCATTCAGCAACTGCGTTTCGACGTATTCAACCTGGAATTGGGCGAGGGGTTGGACACCTCGTTTCAGAGTGGGCGTGACGAAGACGATCTCGACATGTTTTTCCACCACCTCATGATCATGACCGCAGATCTGCAATCGGTTGTGGGCACATACCGGTTACAAACCGCACCCATGGCAAGCACAAGTGGTTTTTACTCCACCGGCGAGTTCGACCTTTCCACGTTGCCGGAGGGTATTCTCAACAACTCCGTTGAAATTGGGCGCGGATGCGTTGCAAAGGCCCATCGCAACGGACGTGTCCTGCATCATCTCTGGAAAGGGCTCGCCTCGTATCTTACGTGGAATCGCAAACGTTTTCTTTTTGGGTGTTGTTCTCTGCCAACACTCGACGTATCAGTGGCCCATGGTGCTCTGGACTTCTTCACGAGGCACGGGCACATGCACCCAACAGTACGCGTCGCGCCAACTGATAGCTGTATTTCACATCCGCCACGCATCTCATCTGAATTCGACCACGCCGACATTCCTCCGTTGTTCCAGAGTTATTTGAAGCTTGGAGCCAAGGTTTGTGGGCCACCGGCTATAGACTACGCGTTCAAGACCATTGATTTCTTCGTTCTGCTGGATACGAACGAACTGCAGCCACACGTTTATCAAACGTTCTTCCGAAATGCATCGGACGGACAGCGTCGCAAGTCGGCGCTGGTTTCGGCCTAGGCGAAGTCGAGCAATGATCGCCAGGCGGCGTATTCGCTTCGTACGTTTGATCTACCGAATCGGCGTTTTGGTGCCTTGGACCGTGTTGTGTGCTGTTGCTCTGTGGGTTACGCCAGCCATCAGAGTGGTCCACGGTTCGGCAAGCGGTGTTTGGCGCCGACACGTGAGCCAGATCTACGCCCGCGGCATGGCGCGTATAATCGGCATGCACGTATCTGTCAAAGGGACACCCCCCGCTGCACCGTATGTGCTCGTCTCAAATCACCTGAGTTACATAGACATCGTCCTACTAGCACGGGATCTCGGGGGCATTTTCGTTGCAAAACGTGAAGTACGCGAGTGGATCGGCTGGGGAACCTTGGCACGTCTTGCGGGCACCATATTCTTGGACAGAAAAAGTGCCAAAGATACGGTGCGGGTTATTGCCGAGATACGACGGCGAACCAAAGCTGGGGACGGTGTTGTCCTATTCCCCGAAGGCACGAGTACGAAAGGTGATCGTGTCCTACCAATGAAATCAGCGCTTTTGGAGTCCGTAGCTTCCGACGGCGCACCAGTTCAATACGCCGCGATTTCGTATGCGACTCCCATCGGGGAACCCCCAGCCGAATCCGCGGTTTGCTGGTGGGGCAACATGACGTTTGGTCCACACTTTCTGGCACTGTTACAAATGAAGGGTTTCAACGCAACGGTCTCGTATGGCGATTCAGCCATGCAAAGCACCGATCGGAAGAAGCTAGCGAAGGACCTTCACCGCGCGGTCGAAATGCAACTTACTTCGGTAGCAGATTAATAATGATAGATCAACTTATCGAATCAAATGTTTCGATACTGCGCATGGGTTTGAACGTCGTGCGTCATTTGACGGACGATCAGTATGCCAACACAAAAAACGCCGAGGTTGCGGCCGCCGGCCCGCACTTCCGTCACATTGTCGATCACTATGATTGTTTTCTCCGTGGAATAGATAGTGGTCGCATCGACTATGACGATCGTGCTCGAGACGCCGCAGTCGAAAAAGATCCCGCACACGCTGCAATGGCTATGACATCTGTAATGGAACGGCTCCGCACACTATCGCTGGACAGTGCCCGTCTGGTGCAAGTAAAGACGGACTGCGGTAACGAAAACCCGCTGTGGGTAACGTCTACCGCTGCGCGGGAACTTCAGTTCTTGGTGAGTCACACAGTACACCATTTTTCACTGGTGAGAATTGCGTTGGTCGCGTGGGACGTTGCCATTGACCCCTCCTTTGGTGTGGCTCCATCCACCTTGCGATTCCGTGACAAAGACTCGTGTGCACGCTGAGTTGGTGTCATTCAGCGGACCAGTACGACCTCTTCTTCAATCGCGACGAACAAACAACACGCGGACCTGCTGACCTACCGGTCGTTCGGGAGCGGGACGGTCAGCTGTTCATTGCACCCCGCGATCCGCAAAGTGGGGGAACGTGGATCTCGGTAAACCCGCATGGTGTGTCCGTGTGCCTACTAAACCGCTACGAGGCGAATGTGTGGCCGGTGTCGGATAGGCGCATCAGCCGCGGGACGCTCGTATGGACGCTTGCCGATGCTCGCTCGATCAACAATGCCGTAGGTCGTTTTCAGGAGTTCGATCTGGAACGCACCGCACCATTTACTATGGTCATCGTAGAACCGAACAGACCTGCAACGCTGCTGGCATGGAACGGTTTCGAGCTGAGAAACACGGTGCGTGACCGCGCGGGAATCATACAAACCAGTTCCGCAGTCGGGCAACCGGAAGTTGAGCGCATTCGCGAACAGACATTGCGCACCACGTTGGACGGCGACAAACTTACCACCGATATTTTGACCCGCTTTCATGCGAGCCACATTCCAAACCGGGGGCCCATGTCCGTGTGCATGCACCGACCGGACGCACACACCGTCGCGTTCAGTCACGTACGTGTCAGCACGGCACACGCAACCTTCGAACACGTCCCGGGTCCACCGTGTGAGAACATGCCCCTCGTCGTCATGTCGTTGCCCCGATCATTGCCTTCTCCTCTAAATCAGATTCCCCAGGCGTGACTGACAAAACGACGGCCACGGGGCCCAAACGCCTAAGTCGCTGGAAGCGATACGTCCTTGGCTACACCGGGTTGCTCGCGATCTCCACCGTTGTGCGTTTGGCGGTGCCATACGACGGCAAATTGTCGCCGGAGGAATCGGTACGTCAGATCTTCAGCGTTAAGGGAGAAACCCTGACATCGGACACGGTGCGTATCGGATATCGCGAGGCAGGATCAGATACGACCCCCGTCGTAGTACTCGTGCACGGGAACCCTAACGACAACAGTGTTTTCGGGGCCGTGATACAAGACTTGTCGGACGACTATCGGATCATTGCGCCGGACCTTCCCGGCTTTGGCGGATCGACAAGGTCGCTGCCAGACTACTCGATCCGTGCACACGCTCGATACGTTTGGCAACTACTCGACTCGCTGGGGATCGAAGACGCGCATCTGTTGGGATATAGCATGGGTGGCGGTGTGACACTGAACATGGCGGAGATCGCACCCGAACGTGTTCGATCAATGGTGTTGCTTACCTCAATCGGCGTCCAGGAATTGGAGTTGCTGGGCGACTATCATTTGAATCACGCAGTCCATGGAATTCAACTGGCCGGACTGTGGACGTTGCGAACGTTCTTCCCACACTTTGGGTTGTTGGACCGGGCGGTTTTTAGTGTAGAGTACGCAAAAGGTTTTTTCGAGTCCGACCAACGCCCATTGCGCGCGATACTCGAGCAATACAACGGCCCGATGCTCATCGTGCATGGCAAACGCGATCCAATGGTGCCGATGGCGGCGGCCGAGGAACACTATCGTATCGTCCCTCAGAGCGAATTGATGATGTTCGAGGGTAGTCATTGGATGGTACTGTCGATGCCGGAAGAAATCGTGGCACAAGCGCGCGATTTTTTTGGTCGAACCGACACCGGTTTAACACTGACACGAGATCAAGCTGAGGCGACCCGTGTTAGAGAGGCACAAATCCCATATGACCCCATGAGTGCTCCGATGGCCACCGGAATCGCGCTCTTGGTGGTGATGCTGTTGTTGGCGGGGGCAACGTTCGTGAGCGACGACCTCACATGTGTTGGCGCCGGACTGATGGTAGCGCGTGGAACAATCAGTTTTTTTGCAGGGACAGCGGCATGTTTCATCGGTATCGTGGTGGGTGACATTTTCGTCTACCTGGGCGGCCGGTTGCTGGGTCGAGCGGCATTGGGGCGCCCACCGCTGAGCTGGATCGCCAACGCAGATGATGTGGAGCGCAGTGCGCGTTGGTTTCGCAAGAAGGGCGCGCGCATTGTCATAACAAGCCGTTTCGTTCCGGGTACCCGACTACCAACTTACCTGGCTGCAGGCGTCCTTAAAGTGCCATTGGCAAAAATGACGGCGTACTTTTCCATCGGTGTCGGTATGTGGGCGCCGTTCCTCGTAGGAGTGACCGCGCTCCTCGGGACACAAATCATTAATAGGGTACGAATGTTCCAGGACCACTTGGTATTGTACCTGATTGTTGCCGGGGCTTTGTTCTTCATCGCCCTCAAACTCATCGTACCGTTGTTTTCGTGGCGCGGACGGCGACTCTTGGTGTGGCGCTGGCAACGGATCAAGGGTTGGGAATTCTGGCCCCCGTGGATCTTTTATGTCCCGGTTGGCCTGTACGTGGTGTGGCTCGCCATTCGACATCGATCCTTGACCATTTTCACTGCCGTGAATCCCGGCATCGAAACAGGGGGGTTTGTCGGTGAATCAAAATCCAAAATCCTCAGCAACATTGCAAACGGCTCCGGCGACGTCGCGCGTTACGAGGTGTTACAACACGACCTGTCGCCGGACCAACGGCTATCCCGAGTGGAGTCGTTCATGACAGCTCACGGGCTAACCTACCCCATCGTACTGAAACCCGATGTCGGCGAGCGAGGAGAAGGCGTCATCGTTGCGAAAACCAAAGACGAGTTGAGCGTCTACTGCGAACATGTACGTTGGGATACGATCGTCCAAGAGTATATCTCAGGCGAAGAGTTTGGCATTTTTTACTATCGTCATCCGGATCAAACGACAGGCAGGATTTTTTCCATCACAAAAAAGAAGTTCCCGACCGTGGTCGGTGATGGGAAGCGAACACTGGAAGAACTCATATTGGCGGACAGCCGCGCCGTGTGTATGGCGCAATTTCATCTACGTAAACACTGTTCCCGCTGTCCAAGTGTGCCCGGTGAAAACGAAATTATCCCACTCGTCGAAGTCGGCACCCATTGCCGAGGAGCGGTGTTCACCGACGGGGAAGCAGCTATCACCCCAGCGCTCGAAGAAGCCATAGACAAAGTTAGTCAACGGTTTAACGGTTTCTTCTTTGGCCGATACGATCTCCGGGCCCCTTCCGTCCAGGACCTTAGCGCGGGTAAGAACTTCACCGTGGTCGAGCTAAACGGTGCAACGTCGGAATCGACCAACATCTACGACCCGGATCATAGTTTGCAGTTTGCCTACCGGACGCTGTTCAAACAGTGGAAGTTGCTGTTCGCAATCGCCGCAGCCAATCGCGCCGCGGGAACCGTTCCGACCTCTCTGTCGTTTTTAGTCAAAGAAACCTTGAAACATTTCTCGCGTCCACGTGCACGGGACATCAACATTTCGACATCCGTCGCGTAGAGATTAAATTTTTCTAACGGAGTTCATTCAGATGACCAAGAACGCGAAACGCATAAGCTGGGTTGCCCAAGTGATTGCGGCGGCGATTCTCGGGCAAACCCTATTCTTCAAGTTCACCGGCGCTCCTGAATCGATCTACATCTTCAACACACTCGGCGCTGAGCCGTGGGGACGTATCGGATCAGGACTCCTGGAAGCCGTCAGCGTTTTTCTGTTGCTGAGTGGTCGATGGACGGTACAGGGTGCTGTCCTTGCCGTTGGACTGATGATGGGAGCCATCGGCGCTCATCTAACGACACTCGGCATCGTGGTTCAAGGAGATGGCGGAACCTTGTTTGTTCTTGCATGGACGGTCTTGCTCAGCTCGACGGTGATACTGGCGGTGCGCCGTGCGCAAATACCTGTAATCGGCGGCGTGTTGAATCGGCGTGGCGTGGCCGCACTCGCGCTGGGGCTCGGGATGAGTTCGCTCACGGCGGCACCTGTGGTTGCACAAGATCAGACATCGAACACCCCACTGCGGTCTGGTGAGTTTAATCGTATCGATCGTGGACATTGGGCACGAGGCGGTGTCTCAATTGATAGTACCGCAGACGGGACATTCGTACTGGCGCTTACGGACGAATTCGCTGCCGCGCGCGGACCAGATCTTCGCGTCGTGTTATCCCGACACACCAATCCGCGAGGCGGCAACGATTTGGGCGAGTACGTCGAGTTGGATCACCTGCGCAAGCGGTCTGGCGCACAAATGTACATCATCCCCGACGGTGTCAATGCCGCCGAGATGAATAGCGTGGTGATCTACTGTAAACGTTTCAACGTCATCTTTTCCGTGGCGCAACTGAGTCAACACGCAACGCTCAATACCAACTTTCAACGTTCCTTCTTGAACATTGAAAGTTGAGTGTTGAGTGTTGCGTGTTGACTCCGTTCATCTGGCAAGCCAATAACTGAACTTGAGTAGGAAAATGTTCGTTCCGTCGAGATCAAACGGCGATGTTGGCAAGACAGCACCACGGTTCTGACTCCACACGGCGAATAGTGTCGATCCCGGCCTGAACTCCCAACGCAAAACTACATTCGATCGCAGTTGTCGAAAGTCAAAGTCAGGATCACGAAATGTGATCTCGTCAACGCCATCGGCGTCTTTATCGACGGCGTAACTCAATCCGTCATCAAGGGGCCGCACGGCTTCGCCCAAAACATCGAACCGATCATCGATGCGTCGTGCGCTCGGGTCTAATACCGCCTTGTACCGATCGTAACGACCGACGCTCGAGAACGGCTGGGCATAGAGTTGAAGTGAAAGGTTGGGATTGAACGTATAGTTGAGTCGGGTCGTCAACGACACCGTTTTCTGACGGAGACGACCGAACACGTACTCGGCGGCGCCACCGGCCTCAAAGGTTCCAATGTACTGCGTTTCCGTTGTAAACCACGTGACACCTGTCGCCACTGACACATCCGCTCGGTCCGACGGTCGCAACGTCAGACGCGGCTCAACATTCAGTCGGTGACCGGCGTCTTCGTCAAACCGCATACCGAATGCCCAGACGTTGAAATTGACGGATTGACGCGGATCGGTTGTGAGACCCAACCAAGAAGAGACATATCCGGGTTCGCGCAAACCCGGTCCACCACGGAGCGCCTCGGTAGAAAATCCAGCGAAGGTACGATCGACGCCGAAGTTGATCCGCCAATGGTTTTTCAACTGGCCGTTGCCAAAGAGTTGTAACCACCGATAGCGCTGTTCGCCGGCGGATGTCCAACCCGACGAGTGGGAGATGTCGAGTTGCCACCGCCGGAACGGCCCGCTGGGTTCGAATTGTACAAAACCGATCCGGCTATCGAAGCCAACTCTATCACTTCCGTTTTGAAAACCCAGGTCGTTTACCTCAAAGCCCGGTGACACGTAGGTACCGTTTATTTGCCAACGCCAGTGGCCACCACCGATCTTGGCCAGCCGCACGGCCGCCTGGTTCCCGGCAAGCGAAGTGCGTGTCGGATCGAACTCGAGATGGGTGGCATCGGACCGCTGGAACCGGCGACCCGGAGCACGTTGCGTCAAAGCGATGGCTCCGGAGTCTCCGCGAACCTTACTCGCCACCAACGAACCGGACGTCTCATAGATGCCAGCACCGAAGCGATGCCGCCAATCTACCCCACCGACATACGCGGCTTTGTGCAGTGAGCCAAGAAAATCATCTAGTGACCCTCGGTTGGTGGCAGTCGCTATAATGCCTACGGCGCTTTGGCCCTCGCGAAAATCTTTTGTTACTCTGGCGGCCGTGAAACTTGCAGAAGGTTCGACGGGAACGGAGGAAATCACACCGCCATCGCCTAGGTACCGCGCGGACTCGCGTTGCGTTATGGCATTCATCACACCAATTGAAAGCCCACCACTTGTTTTGCCGGTAAGTTTTGACGCGACCAAAATACTGCTGGCGTCGGGTCGATCTACAAACCGGGCGTCACTTGGTAGACGTCCACGCGGCCGGCGACCAATCCGTCGCGAATGCACAAGTGGTGGCCACATGGGAAATGTGACTCTGAAAAGATCGGTGCCCTCGAGAAAAAACGGTCGTTTTTCGCGAAAGAACGATTCGAATGCCGAAAGGTTTACCTCGGACGGATCAGCCTCAACCTGACCGAAGTCAGGATTGACTGCGAGGTTTAAGGTGAAATCCGATGTCACGCCATAACGAATGTCGGCGCCAAAGGTCGCCGTGCCGGCATTGACACGGTGAAACGGATTCTCGACAACACCGGGCGCACGTGTCAACCGGGAAAGCACGTACGGTTGCACTTCGAGTCGCCCCGGTGCCGACAAACCAACAAGACCCGTCAACGTTCCGAAGGCCGAAACGAAACGAGCTGCATCAGCAGGGATAGGTGACCAATAGGATCGTTCGCCAAACCGAGCAATAAATCGGCCGAAGTTCAGCCCCCACCTCAACTCTTCACCGCGAGCGGACGACGCGAAGCGGAGTTGCGATAGCGGAATCCGAAACTCGGCCGTCCATCCGATCGAGTCACGACGCACACCGACATCCCATACGGCATCCCAACCACTGTCCTCCTGTGTGTCACCGTGATGTATCGCATCGAGCTTTACGCCACTCGGATTCACCGAAAAGCGAAACGCCGTGCGACGGTCACCGTAGCTCGCGAGATATACATGGGCCCAATCGCTGGTTTCGCTCCAGACATCTCGACGAGTGAGACGGGTAGTCACGGAGTCGGGAGCCGAGTCGAAGAGCCGCATGGCGACGTAAACGGCGTTGCGATCATACACGACCTGCACACCCGTCGGAAATGTAGACGGATCTCCCGGCCGAGGGACAAGCTGTACGAAGGGTGTTGAGGTATCAGCCTCCGTCCACATGACATCGCTCAACACGCCGTCGATATTCGGTGCCGGTCCGATTAACTTCGTAGCCTGCAGCACATGTTCCGCACGCAGTGTGACAGACAATTGATCAGCATTGTCGACGGTTTGAGCAACCGATGGGCTGTACTGCAAGATCGAGAGACACAAACTCCCAACGAAAAACCGTGCCGTCTGCATTGGGCCTCCAACTTAGGTGGTCGCGTGGTAGCGGACCCGTAAGTTGGGGATTTACAACACACCAAAGGTGTTGGAACGGTTTGCAATTGGTTCGGGAGGTGAATGAAGAAGGTAAGGAATCGGTTGGAATCCCGATCACCTCTGTAGCCGATAACCAACCTTGCGTACGGTAATGATGTGTTGTGGCCGCGCCGCGTCATCCTCCAACTTCCGACGCAACTCGGCAACGTGAATATCGACGGTGCGTGAAACGACTTCAGCGTCGTAGCCCCAGAGTTCGCGTAACAGGTCGTGACGCGATGCAACGGCTCCAACGCGCCGCAACAAGGCCAACAGGAGGTCAAATTCCTTGGGCGTGAGCGAGACCTCGGCCCCTCGTTTGTACACCGTTCGCGACGCCGGATTGATCTCAACGTCGCCAAAACGTTCTACGAGGGTACTCGCGTTTTGCCCATTGACTGATGTTCCGCCCCGTCGCAACAGGGCCCGCACACGAGCCAACAACTCCAACGTGCCAAACGGTTTCGTGACGTAGTCATCCGCGCCTGTATTGAAACCGAGGACTTTGTCAGCCTCCTCGCCTCTGGCCGTCAGAATGATGACGGGAACATCAATCCCATCAGCACGCAGTTGTTTCAGAACGTGGTAGCCACTCAAGCCGGGCAACATCAGGTCGAGCACCACAAGCGACGGTTTTTCTGTATGGACGCACCGCAGACCCGAAGGGCCATCGTCGGCAACGGCGACGTTGTAGCCCTCGATCTCAAACGCAGTGCGCAGACCGTACGCAAGGTCAACGTTGTCCTCTACAATGAGGATCTTTGCCGTCACACCTCAACCTCAACACGGGTGTCGTGTTGTTCGACGGGCATAGGATCGGTGGACGGCACGGATCGAGCGCCGGGTAGTTCAATGACAAAACGTGCACCATGCGTACCGTCCTCAACCCATACACGCCCGTTGTGGGACGCAATAAGCTCACCAACCACTGACAATCCGATTCCGCTTCCGGTCACTGTGGTATTGGCGTCACGCTCGAGGCGACGATACGCTTCCCAAATGCGATCGCGCAGTTCAACTGGAATCCCCGGACCTTCGTCCTCGACCCAGATCCGCGCGGAGTCACCCACTCGATCGAGGCCAACGGTTACCGTTTGTCCTTCTGGCCCGTACTTGAGCGCGTTGTCCATGAGGTTAAGGAGGATTTGACTTAGGGCATCGCGATCGGCCGGTGCGACCATCCGGTTGCGTATGTCTTCATGCAAACGGACGTTGCGGGCTGCCGCCAGCGGTGAAAACGCTTCGACGGTCTCTCCGATGGCCGCACGCAAATCCGTATCTTCCAACGTCAGCCGAGCATCGTTTCGTCGCAACCGCGAAAAGTGAAGAATGTTCTCGACGAGGTGCGTGAGACGGCGGGCTTCGCGGTTGATCACGGTGGCCGATCGCTTGCGCTCTTCCGCGGTCCGGAGCTTGCCCTGGTCAAGCAACTCGCCGAACATGCGAATCTGCGCCAATGGCGTACGAAGCTCATGGGACACTCCCGAGATGAAATCATCGCGTAGACGAGCAAGTTGGTGCTCGCGGCGCATCTGCAGCACCGCTGCGATTCCTACGCCAAGCGTGAGCACAAGCAAACCAAACAACAACGGTAAGCGGGAACGCGGCAGTCCCCCGATGATCAACTCCCCGGCCGCGTCCGGCCGCACCGCAGCTTGCACGATCAAACCACCATATGCCACACCCAACGTATCGCGCGCGGCGAACGTCGTCTCGTACCGAACCGGGGACTCGTAGACCGTAACGTCGTCAGTAGTCAACGCTGAGAGAAAAAGCAGCGAATCCCTCGGTGCCCCTTCTGCAATGGTTGGTGGGAGCAGCGGAGCATCGTTGCATGCGTTGTCGAGGGCCTTATCGAACCCCGTGAAATCCGTTAGGAACCCGTACGCTGCACGGATTTGGCCGCCTCGCGCGCGGGCAAACGTGAAAGCCACCACGTCGTGCCCGCCCGGTACCGACGGATTTGTCCGAGGGAAAAGGAACCACCTTCGCCGCGAACTTTGCCGCACGACAACACTGTCGGTGAGCCACGCAAGCTCGATTGACCTGCGTCCTCCAAGCACGGTCACACTTCGCGACAGGAGATCAACTCTGAAATACGAGTGGATCGATGAAAGCTCTAAGCAGTCACACGACGAACTCTCTAGTGCATTACGCACGATGGCGGGTGACGGGAGAGGACCGCGGCTTGGCAGCCGCCCTTTGGCACGGACCGCCTCGTACAGCGGATTCCAAACGGCGGCATCAATGGTACCACGAGCGCGGCGGGCAAATTCCCACGCGGCGAATCCGGCATATTCACGTAATGTATTTTCCACCGTTGCACGGTGGGAGCGCTCCGCAGCTTGCGCATTGTACGCCAGGACGGAGGCCAATGCGAGGGTGAGGACGATAAACACGGCCGACAGGGTTCTCTGATGACCGAATCCGTTGTTCCGTAGTCGTTTCACTCTGGCTCACCTCTCACAAATATTCGACCGTCCGGCCCTGGTTATCTACAGTTAGATACGAGTTTGGTTGCAACCAAGCAATCAGGTTCCGGTTCGAGAGCAGTCCGGGGTTTGTAAGCGTTTTGTAAGGGCTACGCGTTTCTTGGCCCGTGACAACCGCGGATGGAACTGCGGATCTTCAAGAAGGGCGGTAAGGTGATGTGCTGTTTCAAGCCCAACCGTCCGACTAGCCTACCGTCATTCAGTCAATCCGCCCTGAGTGCCTTGACCGGTTCGACTCTCGATGCATGCCATGCGGGCGCGAACGATGCAACGAACGCCACCGCGGCGAGGACGGCACCAACACTTATGAACGTGACTGGGTCGGTACTCTGTACCTCGAACAGGAGGCCCGACACAAAGCGGGAAACTCCCAGCGCGAGCGCGCCCCCAATCGCCAGACCGACTACCAGTAACACACCGCCCTCTTTGAGGATCATGCCCAAAAGACGGCGCTGATCTGCACCCAGGGATAACCGGATACCAAACTCGTTCGTCCGCCGGCTCACGGAGAATGCGAGGACACTGGATACACCTACCGCAGCGATGATTACGGCCAAAACCGCAAACGCACCTATCAGCGTTGCGTTCAATCGTTTTGGCGCAGTCGCCTCGGCGCGCAATTGGCCGAGTGTCTTGATGTTTTCGATTGGTTGATTGGCGTTCAAATCCCGGACTACTCTGACCACACTGGGTGCGAGTGCGGTTGGCGAACCAGACGTCCTGATCAAGAGCGCGCCTGACCACGATTCTTGTGCGAACGGTTGGAACACTGAGTGGAGTGGCAGTTCGTCCAATGCAAAGTCGCGCGTATCCGCAACGACACCGACAATTGTCCTCCACTCGTCCCCGACCCCGATGAATTGGAACTGCGGATCCGTCCAACGGAGTCGCCGCCCGATCGGATCCTGCGTGGGGAAGTAGTAGTCCGCCATCGTCTGGTTGATAACGACCACCTTTGCCGACTCGGCATTGTCGGTTCCATCAAAAGGACGCCCGCGAAGAATCGGCGTACCAATGGTCCGGAAGTATCCCGGCGTTGCCGCGCGAAAATTTGCCTGTGGTTGTCGTCGGGCAGGTTCAACCTGGTGACCTTCGACACCGACTTCGAACAGGAAAGGCGTGGAACTCAACGGAATCATCGACGCAACGGCGAAACCTGTGACGCCCGGCAAGGCCACGACACGTTCTTCGAGGGTGGCGTAATATGCCAGCACTTGAGCGCCGGTTCGACCTGCGCCTCGGGCTGGTACCTCCATGGTCAGAACGTTGTCTGTGTCAAACCCGGGGTCGATACTTTGGAGATTGATAAGAGTTTTCATGAAAAGACCCGCACCAATCAGCAACACAAACGAAACGGCGAGTTGCGCGATCACCAGTCCTCGTTGTGTGCGCCGTCCGGCCACACTACCGGTCGTGCGTGTGCTCACACGTGCCGTTGCGGTGCCGAGACGTTGCTGATCGGGAAGCCGGGGAACAAACGCAAATAGGAGTGCGGCGCCAACTGCGATAACCACGGTGAACGTCAACACCCAACCATCCATCACTATCTCTGACGCACGTGGAGTGAAACGGGCAGCATATGCTATGAGCAGGCCAATGCCGGCCGTTGCCAACACAAGACCGAGTGCGGCACCCAACAGGGACAGGATGACGTTTTCTATCAGCAACAACCGACGCAGGTTTCCCCGTCGGGCGCCCAACACGGCGCGCACCGTCAGCTCGCGATCACGCCGGATGCCTCGGGTCAGTGTAAGATTCGCCACGTTGGCACACGCAATCACCAGGACAAAACCTGCCGCGACAAGCAACACGAGAAGCGTCAACCGCGCGTTGCTCGTCAAAGCCTGTTTCAGCGGTGTGACGGTGACACCTGGTGCCGCACCATCAACAAACGTTTCTGGATATTCGCCCACCAGCCTGTGCGCAATTGCATCCAACTCGACATCGGCCGATACGGGGGTTTGGCCCGGCGCGAGTCGCGCGAACACCTGTGTCATGCGATGTTGCCGGTCATGACCCATGGACGCGCTCATGTGATGTGGACTGGAGACCGTGTTGACGAACACGTCGATTCGTTCGGGGTAATCGGGAACGGGTTCGAGTACACCGATGATGTCAATGGTGCGGCCATTCATGCGCACGGTCTCACCCACCACACTCGAGTCACCACCAAACGCGCGATGCCAAAAGTCGTACGTCAACATCATGACGGGTGATGCTGTTTCGGGATCGTCCGCCTCGCTCATCGACCGGCCCAAAACGGGGTCGAGTCCCATGACGTCGAAGTAGTTCCCGGAAACGATAGCCGAACGGATACGCCAAGGTTCGTCATTGGTGAGCATGGTAAATGTCAACGCCGAAAACTCCGCCACTCCGGATAGTGTCGTAGCCGCAGCACGGTAGTCGCGAATCTCAGGCACGGAAAACGTGACGTTCGGGAGCGCGGATTCTGCCATGTCCTGCTCGAGGTAGACGATGCGGTCGCCACCATCGTGTGGCAATGGGCGTAACAACACACCGCTCACGACCGAAAAGATCGCCGTGTTTGCGCCGATTCCGAGACCGAGTGTGACAACGAACGCCAGCGCAAATCCTGGCGTTTGAATGAGTCCTCGAACCGCGTACTTGAACTCACGGATGAAATTCATGCATCTGTCCTTCCAGCTTGCCTGTGATGTAATGGGAGTGCCGGGCGATTCGGCGCGCGAGGTGTAGTACGTTGGTGTTGTGCGCTGGGTGATGCTCTTGATATCCGAGATGCGTTCCATCAATGCGTACCAAAACAGATCGATCATGGCGCACAACCAAATCGCGAATACACTCCAGGGAGAGTCAGCGTCGCGGAGACGTTGCCGGTGAAACGACAAGATCTGGGCGCCGTAATCGCGGCGGAAGGACGCAGGCAACGTGTATAACGCCAACCGCAACAACGGATCGCCCAGACTGTTTCGGTGGCGGCTCATCGGCTGCCAAGCCGGTCTACCAAGAGCTTGTGCCGGCGCGCGTCTAACACCATTCCTTCTAACCGGTGCGCCTCTTCCACTGCGACCTGGTGGCCGAGCGGTGTGATTTCGAACGTCGATCCCCTGTTGTTGCGGTCGGCCGAAGGTCTGGTTTCGCTAACCAGGCCTGATCGCGCCATGTCCCGCAATCGACGATACAAATTGGTCGGGTAGATCCGGCCGAGGCGAGTATCCTTTTCCTCTATAGTCTTGGCAATGCCGTAACCGTGCAGCCCGCCATCCATGAGGACGAGCAGGACCTGGAATTCCAGCGGGTGGAGAGGAAGGTGAGCTAATGGGTCAGGAGCGGATTGTTTGGCCATCAGTTGTCCGTTCGATGTATCAATATGATAATATTATCATTTTGATAATTAACAAGAGGCCCAAGTCACTGCCGTGAGCAAATCTGTCCAAACTGAAATCGAGGTGTTGTTCCGTCGGGAGTCGGGTCGATTGATCTCGGTGCTCACCCGAATCCTTGGGCCGCAGAATCTCGAGCTGGCCGAGGATGTCATGCAGGAATCTTTCGTGGCGGCGTTGGATCATTGGTCCGATACCGGGATTCCTGACAACCCACCGGCGTGGCTGTTGACGACTGCTCGCAACCGCGCCGTGGATGCAATTCGTCGTGAACGAACGCGCCGCAACTTCGCGCCGGATCTGGCCATGTACCTGGACAGCGAGTGGACACTGCGCAACACGGTAGCGGAAGCATTCGGAGATGATTGGATCAAGGACGATCAGCTTCGCATGATCTTCATGTGCTGTCACCCGACTCTCGCCGCCGAGAATCGATTGCCCTTGATCCTAAAAACTTTGTGTGGATTGAGCATACCGGCAATCGCGCGCGCACTCCTAACGACTGAGTCCACGATCAACAAACGTCTTTATCGGACGCACCGCGCGCTGGTGGGAGTCGAGTTCCAACTTCCATCGACTGACGAACTACCCGAAGCGCTGGAGACGGTACACACAGTGCTCTACCTGCTCTTCAACGAAGGTTATTTTTCGACCGACGAGAAGCCGATTGTTCGTGAGTTGTGCCAGGACGCCATGTCACTCGCGAAGCTGCTGGTGGACGAGCCGTCGATGTCGAACAGCACGACCGTGGCGTTGCTTGCACTGATGTGCTTCAACACGGCCCGTTTCGATTCGAGAATCGACGCCTCGGATCGACTCATTCCGCTCGACCAACAGGACCGTTCGCTCTGGGACCGAGCACTGATCAACCAGGGTTTTCACTACCTCAGACAATCCGCCCACATGGAAGCTGTGGTCGCCGACCGGTATCACCTCGAAGCGGCAATCGCGTCGCGACATTGCTCAGCGGAAAACTTTGGTGACACGGATTGGTCGTCGATCTGCAACCTGTACGATCGACTGTTGGACGTCGCGCCCTCGGCGATGACTGAACTCAATCGTGCCGTGGCGATCTCGTATCGCGATGGACCTCAAGCTGCGATCCCGATCGTCGAAACAGTACGCAATGCCGGCGAGTTACCACACAGCCATGTCGTCGCAGCAGTGCTTGCGAACCTTTACGGTCGGACCGGACAGACAGAGCAGGCCCGGCGTTTCCTCGACACGGCGCTCGCACAGGCGAAGACCGACCACGAGCGCCGCTTGATCGAGTTGCAGGTTACCCGCGCTGTTGACGGTCCTGCGCGTTAGTGCTGCATTACGGGTCGAACGAGCACTTTCCCTTCCGGGTTGTGCTCGAGAAACGGTGTGCCCTTGGCCACCTCGGTCGCTTCGGACAACGACTCCGCCGCAATGACCGTGAACCCTCCGATAAGCTCTTTGACTTCAGGAAGCGACTGATCGGTCTTGAAGCGCCCATTATTCTTTGTAATGACCGCGCCTCCCGAATCCAATGCGGCGCCAGGATTTCGAAGATTACCCGTAGCCTCGAGCTGTTTAAACCACGCGCCCCACTGTTCCATCACGCCCTGCATCTGCTCCGGTGTCGTGTTCTCCGCCCAATTGGGGTCGCCACCCTGATAAACCAGTAGAAAATCCGTCATTTCAGTACCTCCAGGCAATTTGTGTTATGAGTTTTTGTCCCCTTCATCTTTTTGACGGTTGGTGTCGAAGAAATAGGACAGGGAGTGAGTCAACGTTCAACGTTCAACGCTCAACACTCAACACTCAGCATCGACGTTCAACGTTCGAGGTTCAGGTTCGACGTTCAACGTTCGACGTTCGACGTTCAACGTTCGCCGTTCGCCGTTCGCCGTCGCCGTCGCCGTCGCCGTTTCGACAAGGAGTTGTTCTTATGGTGGGGCGTGATCGTCTTTCCTTAATCCAGGCACTTTCGGCACCGGTGCGGCAAGAGCTGAGACAACGCCTCGCTGAGGGTGAACTGGTCCAATGGATCGGAAAACCGGCAGTGCGGCACTCGTGGGCGGAAGGGGAAATTTCGCAGGCGAAGGGCCGTTTTTGGCGTGTGGGGACGATTGCATTGAAGGCGGTAGTTGGGGGCATCCCGGCGGTCTTCTTGACGCTCGGTGTGTTCGGTGTGATTGAGGAAATGTTCCGGACCGGTTGGCCGGGGGTAGGGCAGTTGATAATGGTGGCGATCATGCTCAGCATCGCAGGCTGGCTCGGTTTCGGATACTGGATACTCGTGCTGCTCCCCCTGTTCATGATGTGGCAAGCAGCGCGGACCGACTATGTGTTGACGGATCAACGAGCGTTCGTCCTCCGCGA
>JAZDDD010000211.1:0-2571 GCA_036679545.1 Gemmatimonadota bacterium
GCCCAGAGCTGGTAAGAGATTTTTGATTCGCATGATGTACCATCCTAGTATTTATTTGGTTCGACGACCTTCGCGGCCATCGGGATTGCCTCCACTCTTCACCCTTGGCTTTTGCAATCAGGGTGCCAGGCCTGGCATTTCACCGTAAGGCGTTGTGAAAAAAGAAGTTATGAGTTTATATGAAACACGCAATTTGGCAAAAGTGTCCTCTTGTGGGGACGCTCTGAGAAGTGCATGGACAGGCGTGAAGCGATCAAACCACTAGATGGAGCGAAGCAAGACGATGCAGAATGCGATGTTGACGGGTGCGGTTGTGACGGTGGTGGGGCTGTACCTAGCCGGGTGTGCTTCGAGTGGAACTCCCAATCCGACGCCACAACCGGAATTGGCTGCGGCTACGGTGGTCGCGCCGCTACCCGGTGAGAATTTTGTCGTCTATTACAACGACGACACGGGGTTGCGGCTGCGTGATACTCGCATTGGCTCCGATACGGTTCTGTTACCACGCTCGCCCGTCATCACGAATGGTGAGGCCGCGTTCGGTATGGGTTTGGTGGCGTTTGTCCAACGTTCGGGTGACTCGACGTGGTTGCGAATTCTGGTGCAGGGGACTGACGCTCCCGCAACGGTGCACCGCGGTGGTGTCGGCCGGTACACGTACGCATGGTCCCGTGACCGCCTGCAACTCGCGTTTGGGTTCGAACCGGCAAGCGGACCTGTGGGCGCTGCGGGGATATGGGTTGTGTCCGGTGGTGGAGAGGTTCGATCTGTCGGCTGTCGCGCGGCCAACGGTGTGCATGCCTGGAGATCGAACCGTGAGTTGCTTGTCAGCGATTCACGAAACGTGTATGCGGTAAACGCGCAGACATGCGCCACGCTGGCGACATTGCCAAAGCAAGGGAAGCAGAGCTTTGCGTTTGCTTCTGGCGGTGAGAAACTGTCTTTTTCGCGCGGGCCGGAGCTGTACATTGCCAACTACGACGGATCCGGTTCGCAAAAGATTTCCGACCCACAGGTTGTGGCACGCGATGTCAGTTGGGCGGCGGATGGATCGAAAGTAGCATTTGTTATCAACTCGCCGCGGTTCACAAATCGGACACACGTCGCCGTGCATGATGTCGCGACAGGTCGAATATCGTATAACGATCGTGAATCACCGTTGGGCGTGCCTAACGAATCCAATCCATGCTGGTCTCCTGATGGCCGCCGACTCCTATTCGACCGCGTGTTCGATCGGAGTGATGGCGCCCAAACATACCAAACGCATCAGAGTGTTACAAAACGCGCCAATGCCGAAACCGTGGTGTTCGAAGAACTCGTTCGGGATGGGCGTCGAGTGTCCAACACCGCGTGTACATGGGTGGATGATCGGCATATTCTGATTTCCACCAACTCCGGTTTTCGTGTGATCAATGTGGATGATCGCAGCGTGTATTCAATTGGTGACGCCGAATCGGTGTTGATGGTTCGTGTGTACGAGTGACGAATTGAGTCCGTGACTTCAACACATGTAGCCACGAAATCCACTAAATCCACGAACGCTCACGTTACACAAACACACCGCCACAAAATCCACGGAAAGAGAAACGCTTTATTCCTTCGTTTTCCCACAACTTAGAGCAACTGTCGTCGAGTTGTCCGCAGATTCCGTGGCGTCTTTGTTCGTGGATTTGGTGGATTTAGTGGCAAAGAAATTAACGTGTGGCGGCGCAACGTCAGAGCGATTGATATTTCGCGAGCTTGGGTAGGATCGTCTCCTTCAGTCGATAAACATAAATGATTGCCCATCCGGGTATCATCCGCAGAGCCCCCGTCGCGAACGCGGCAACAGTTACCACCGGCCACTTGTACCACTTGGTGATGCCGAGCGCGGATAGTTTGATACGCACGTCTGTCTTTGCAGTTTGCCATCCGCGTCGTCGCGCGGAGGCGAGGCGGTACGATACGAGGTATTCCGGGTGATTGCCAAGCTTCATGCCGTTTTTGAGGGCTGCGATCCAGGTGCGGTAATCTTCTCCGAAACGGAGGTTCTCTGGATACGGCAATGTCTTTAATACCCGCGACCTGCAAAAAACCGCCGAATTGTTGATGGTATTCACGAAAGGCATGAGGCTGGCGATCTTTGCGCCGTCTGTTGGATACGGTTTGTGTTTCACGAACGTGCCAGCCGCGTCGATCTCGTTGACGGAAGACCCGACGATGTCAAGCTGTCGGGCGCTGAGGAAGTCCAGCTGTTTTTCGATCCGCGTAGGGTCGCTAAGATCGTCCGCATCTTGAATGGCCAGGAATTCCCCCAGTGCCGTAGCAATGCCGACATTCCGTGCTTTTGCTGGGCCCGCGTTTTGTTCGAGCTGGATCAACCGGACACGCGTGTCCGTGATGGCGTTGAGATACTCGGACGTCTCATCCGAGATCGGACCATCCACAACGATGATGTACTCGAAATCGATGTAGGACTGTGCAAGGATACTGTCGATCGATACACGGAGATGCTCGAGGCGGTCGCCGCGATACGTTGCCATGACAACGGAGACTTGTGGAGGGCTCATGTGTCTGATGTCACGAATTGGT
>JAZDDD010000212.1:0-10169 GCA_036679545.1 Gemmatimonadota bacterium
AACGCAACGACAAAGACTCGTATCATCACGGCGAAGGCGGCAGCTTTCACAGCCGCCGCCATGAAACCGGAAATAGGCGTTGGCGCACCGTCGTAAACGTCCGGTGTCCACATGTGGAACGGGACGGCCGCGACCTTGAAGCCGAAGCCAACCAGCAACAACCCCACACCGGCCAGGAACATGACGTTGGTACCGAGACTCAGGCTGGAGACCCGCGTCGCAATGGTAGCGAGATTCGTGGAACCAGTGGCGCCAAAGATGAGTGCGATGCCATATAGAAGGAAACCAGCGGCAAACGCACCGAGGAGAAAGTACTTGAGCGCACCCTCTGCACCGGCCGCACTTCGCCTATTCACGCCGACAAGCACATACACACACAGGGACATCAACTCGATGCCAAGAAACACGGTGATCATATCCGCCGCGCCGCACATGATCATCATGCCGACCACAGCAAACAACAACAGCGCGTTATACTCCGGCACCACGATGCGTTCCCGGCCAAGGTATCCCAATGAAACGAGCACGGCCATGATGGCGCCAAGCAACACGATGCTTGACGCCGCAAAGCGAAAAGCATCTACCGACATCATCTGCACAGGGCCGGCAACGCCGGGTTGCTGGAACCACATGAACCCGGTCACCAACAGCGCACTGAGCAACCCCACGAGCGAAAGATGACCCGAGAGTTTCTGATCATCTGCATTGGCATGGCGGGTCCCTGCAACGAGCAGGACCACGATCCCCCAGAAGGCCAGAACGATTTCAGGTAGGAGCGCCAAGATCATACCGCGGGGCGAGGAAAGATCGATGGGATTCATTCGTCTTCACCTGCGTCCGGGGATACAGACATAGACGCATCAAGTGTCTGCTCAATCAGCGCTTGGGTGGACGTCTCGATTCTGGTGAGCAAGGGCTTGGGGTACACACCGATCCACACGATACACGCCAACAGCGGTGCAAGGACGATCAATTCTCGGCGGGAGAGATCAGGTAGGTGACGGTTTTCATCATGCACCACCGGACCAAACAACATTCGCTGAAGCGCCCACAGCATATACGCCGCCGCGAAGATAACACCTGTCGTCGCGATGGCCGTCGCGATTGGATATACGCTAAACGAGCCAAGCAACACGAGGAATTCGCCGATGAACCCATTTGTACCGGGCAAACCAATGGAGGAAAGCGCCACCAGTGTCAACACCACAGAAAACGCCGGCACCACCCGTGCTATTCCACCGAAGTCGGCAATAGCGCGAGAGTGACGACGTTCGTACATCATGCCGGCCAGAAAAAACAACGCAGCGGTTGATATGCCGTGATTGATCATGATAATGATCGCACCCTGTACGCTTTGCGCCGTCAACGCCCAAATACCGAGCATCACAAAGCCGAGGTGGCTCACCGAAGAGTACGCGATGAGTTTCTTGAAGTCGGGTTGGACCATTGCAACCAAAGCGCCGTAGACGACGCCCACGACAGCAAGCGTCACGACAACGGTTGCGACAGTGGGGTCCATAGCCGTGGTGGGAAAGAACGGTAACGCGAATCGCAAGAACCCGTACGTTCCCATTTTCAACAAGATACCGGCGAGGATCACCGAGCCTGGTGTTGGTGCCTCAACGTGCGCATCGGGAAGCCAGGTATGAAACGGAAAGATTGGAACTTTGATGGCAAACGCGACGCCAAATGCAATGAATAGCCAAAGAGCCCATTCACGAATTGCGTCCACGTTGTTGAGCAAATGGGCGTACTCAAACGAATACGTCCCGGTTGCGCGCCCCACGACAAAGTACATGACCAGAATCGCCACGAGCATGAGAAGCGATCCCGCGAATGTGAATACGAAAAACTTTAAGGCCGCGTACAACCTCCGCGTCCCGCCCCACACACCGATGATGAAATACATCGGAATGAGCATGATCTCCCAAAAGACATAGAAGACAAAGAGATCAAGCGACAAAAACACACCCAGCATACCGGTCGTCAACACGAGCATCAACGCATAAAAACCGCGCTCTTTTTCTTTGATGTAGTTCCAACTTCCAAGGACCGCGAGCGGCATCGTGAACGTTGTCAGCAACACCATGAAGATCGAAATCCCATCGACTCCGAGACGGTACGAAATACCCCAGGCGGGTATCCACTCATGTACTACCTCGAATTGCATGGCCGCCGTACTCGGATCGAACGACCACCACAAACCAATCGATATGACGAATTCCCCCAGCGTGATCCACAACGCTGTCCACTTTGCTGTAGCCTCCGGCATAAACATGAGAATTGCTGCGCCGAGCAGCGGCACAATCATTATGACGTCCAACACCCACGTGCCGTACCCAATGGACTGCAGGAAATTGCTCATGGCTGTGACATCACCGCACGGATCAGGATCAAAGCACCGACCACGAAGAAGAGGATGTAGGTTCCCACACGGCCGGTTTGGAATTGCGTTCCCGCCCAACCGAGGAATTTAGTGAGCTTCGCTGAACCGTTGACCAATGCACCATCGATTGCGCCGTCATCAACCGAACGCCACAGGACACGTCTGGAGAGCCAAACCAGGGGACGCACGATTAGCGCGTCATACAACTCGTCAATGTAGTATTTGTCGCGAAGCACACGCTGCCACCCACGTTCCTCCGTTGCCTCAGAGGCGCGCGGCAATTGGGCAGGCTTGAGAAGTACGACCGCAGCAATGATTCCGGCCAACGCCACTGCTGTGGCAGCGCCAAGCAACGCCCACTCCGTTCCCACTTCTAGATGAATAGCTTCCCAGTACGCCGCCGATCCTGCGGTCACTGGCTCTAACCAATGCTCCAGCCACCCCGCCCCGGGGAAGATGTGAGGTAGATTCAGCAACCCACCACCGATTGCCAGCACGGCCAAAACCGCTAGGGGTCCGGTCATGCTCCATGGAGCCTCGTGCAAGTGCTTGCGCTCCTGTACGCCGGTCCGATTTGTCCCGTGAAACGTATAGAGCATCATCCGGGTCATGTAGAAGGCCGTCAGCAGGGCAGCAGCCGATCCAGCTACCCACATTGCCATGAAAATCGGCGCGTCGTGTCCCCGGGCAAAGGCGGCGGCCAGAATGCCATCCTTAGAGAAAAATCCCGAAAGCGGCGGAATACCCGCGATGGCAAGCGTCGCAATCCACATCAACGCGGCGGTCCACGGCATGAAGCCGCGGAGACCTCCCATGTTCCGCATGTCCTGTGCATCGTCTTTGGAGTGCGTGGCGTGATGCGCATGGTGCATGGCGTGGATGACACTGCCCGATCCCAAAAACAAAAGCGCTTTGAAAAAAGCGTGGGTCATCAAGTGAAAAACGCCGGACGCGTACGCACCGAGCCCCACTCCCATAAACATGTAACCCAGTTGCGACACGGTCGAGTAGGCCAGGACCTTCTTAATGTCCCACTGCTTGAGGGCTATAGTTGCCGCGAACAACGCCGTGAGCGCGCCGACACCGGCGACAACCGCGCTGGACACGGGCGCCATAGCGAAGAGCACATTGCTCCGCGCCACAAGGTACACACCGGCGGTGACCATGGTGGCCGCGTGGATCAACGCCGAGACTGGTGTGGGACCGGCCATGGCATCGGGCAGCCACGTATACAACGGAATTTGCGCAGACTTCCCCACACAACCGAGGAAGAGGAACAACGTGATCAACGTGACCGTGGCTCCACCCACGGTAAACGCCGTTGGCGCGGCGTCAAACACGGCACCGAAATCGAGCGACCCAGTGGATCGATAGATCATGAACATCGCCACCATGAGACCGAAGTCGCCGATGCGGTTCATGATAAACGCCTTCTTACCAGCATCGGCGTTGGCGTTGTCGGTGTACCAGAAGCCGATCAATAAATAGCTACAGAGCCCAACGCCTTCCCACCCAATGAACAACACGGGGAACGACGACCCAAGCACCAAAACAAGCATGAAGAACACGAAGAGATTGAGATACGCGAAGTAACGCGCATAACCTTCATCCGTCTTCATGTACCCAACGCTGAAGATATGAATAAGCGAACCAACGCCGGTGACAACCAACAACATCAATGCCGAGAGTTGATCGACTTGGAACGCAATGTCGAGTTGCAAATCGCCGACCGGCATCCAGCTCCACAACTCCACGATAAACGGAGCGTCATGAGCCGCACCACTGAGACCCGTCACGACGGCGATTGCCACACCAAAAGACGCCAGCAGTACACCGACGCCTATGGCACTCACGGCCGTTTTAGCATTTGGGCGGAAAAAACTCAGCCAGCCATTTGCCGCAAAGCCCAGAAGCGGCAACAGGACAACGAGCCAGGCTATCTCGACGGTTGCCGGCATCAACCCTTCAACAGGTTAAAGTCTCGCAAGTCCACCGACTCTTTGTGCCGGTATATCGCAATGATAATTGCGAGCCCAACGGCCACTTCCGCCGCCGCGACCGCCATAACAAAAAACACAACCACTTGCCCTTCCGGACCAAGCTGTTGAGCGAGCGCGATGAACGTGAGGTTTACCGCATTCAACATGAGTTCGACACACATGAATATGATGATGACGTTGCGGCGGAGAAGCACGCCAGCCACACCAATGCTGAAGAGAATCGCGGAAACGCCAAGTGACGGAGCGAGCATTACAGTTTCCGTTTTGCGAGTACAATGGCACCCGCGGTCGCGGCGAGTAGGAGGATACCCGTGATTTCAAACGGAATCAAATAGTCTCGGAACAACGGTTCGGCGACAAAATTCACTGCACCCTGTTGCTGGGTCTGCCGGGCGACTTCGCCCGCTGGCAATACGAGGTCGCCGGCCGGAAGCAACTGTCGAACGGCCCACAATTCGATAACCAACAACACCCCGAGTCCACCGGCAATCACACGTCCAGGCCACCCAACCATGTCCGTGGACGTCGATGCGCCGAGGTTGAGCAACATGATGACAAAGAGAAAGAGCACCATGACGGCGCCAGCGTACACCATGATTTGGACCGCCGCGATAAAATGCGCATCCAGCAAGACATAAATGGCGGCCAACGAAAACATGGACAACACAAGCCACAACGCACTCGCCACCGGATCGCGACGAGTCACACACAAAAAAGCAGAGACCACCGACACCGCTGAGAATACCCAAAAAAGAGCATTGGCCATGTCTCACTGCCCTTTGGGATCGGCCGGATCCCACAACGAGGACACGGGGTGTGTCTGCGCGCAAAGGCGTTCGAGGTCGTAGACGAATCGGTCTCGGCTGTATTCCGCGTTTTCGTAGTGTACGCCAACGTGAATGGCTTCTTCCGGACAGACTTCCTGGCAATATCCACAAAACACACACCGGAACTCGTCAATCTCGTAAATCAACGGATATCTGTTACCGTCCTCGTCTTCTCCGGGTACGAGCTTGATACAATTGGCGGGACAAATCTGCGGGCAAAGACCACATGCGACACATTTTGCGCGTCCTTGCTCATCGGTAAGCATGCGGTGCGTACCACGCCACCGATTGGTGATCTCATAATCGTCCGTTTTCTTCTCCTCCGGATACTGCATCGTGACTTTGGGACGAAAGAGATGCTGGAACGTAAGTCCCATTCCCTTCAGCGTAGCGCGAAGGTAACTAACTCCCTCCGTCGGGCGTGTGACCGTTTTGACCGTTATTGCCATGACGTCCTCGCTCGCGTGTTTGCAGCACCCGACATAATTCGGTTTCGGTCAAACACACCAAACCACGTTGATTCCGAATAGGATCAGACCACCGGTAACCCCCAATCCGATTCCCACCTCGTCCAGTATCAAGACGGTGGTAGCGACCACCATTACATAACCCAGCGAAAGGGGCAGCATCACCTTCCACCCCAATGTCATGAGTTGGTCGAATCGGAATCGCGGCAACGTCCATCGAATCCAGATATACGTATAGATGAAGAACAGCGTCTTTGTCAGAAAAGCACCGTGGGTAAGGATTGTTTTGAGCAACGTGGGATCCGTATTGTCCCAAGCCGTGAACGGAATGTCCCATCCACCAAAAAAGAGCGTGGCAATCAGCGACGAACCAACGATGATATGTGTGTATTCCGCGATGAAAAACATCGAGAACTTCATCGAGCTGTATTCCGTGTGATAGCCGGTGACCAACTCCGACTCCGATTCGGGCATGTCAAACGGCAACCGGTTTGTCTCTGCCAACGCACTGATAAAGAAAAGCACAAATCCCAGCGTCAACGCCAAAATGAACCACACAGATTCCTGTTGAACACGGACGATCTCCGACAGGGTGACGTTGCCCGCAAGGATGAGGATGGTCACGATGCTGAAACCGAGGGACACCTCGTAACTGACCATCTGCGCGCTAGCCCGCAACCCGCCGAGAAACGAGTACTTGCTATTGGACGACCAACCCGCCAGGACGATTCCGTACACACCGAGACTCCCTATGGCCAACACATAAAGAAACCCAATGGGTAAATCGGCAATCATCATGGGTGTCGTGCCGGAGTGAGCAAACTCGCCCAAGAGCGGCAGCGTGAACCGAAAATCGAGTGGTAGCGGCGACGCAAACGGTACCACCGCAAAGAGGAGCATTGCCGGTATGAACGAAAAAATCGGTGCAAGCAAGAAGAGTACGCGATTGGCCTCTGCCGGCCACGTCTCTTCCTTCATAATGTTTTTTATACCATCAGCTACCGACTGCAGAAGACCGGCAGGACCCACCCGATTGGGTCCCAGACGGGCTTGTTTCAAAGCAGAGATTCTCCGTTCCGCCCAGATCACCATCATGACCCCAATGTTCAACGCAGTGAACACGGCGGTGATCTTCAATGACGCAACGAGAATGAAACCTTTCAGTTCGGGCGTCACATCATACTCCTGCGGTCGCAGGCTGAGTTGTCACGCGACCGAGCAACCCCAACTGCGCATGGGACAATCCAGCAAAAGCCGGCTCAGATTCTGCCAGTGCATCGAATACCGCCACGGCACTTCCGAACGGCGCCTGACCGCGGACCTCGGCCAGTAACTCATCGAGTACCCACCAGGCCGGACGCGCCATGCCGGGGGCAGATTTGGCTTGTAGATACCGCTGAACACGGCCATCCCGATTCACGAAGGAACCATCTTCTTCAGCCACGTTGCTCACAGGGAAAATGAACGAGGCCCTGCTCGCCACGTCCGGTAACACCGTGCCGAGGTACAACACATAGGTTGCGTCGTTGATGACGGAAGCATCCACGCCATTCAATGACTCGTCCACCACGATCACGAGACCTGCGTGGCGGATGGCGGCGACCGCCTCATCAAATTGTTCGTCAAACCCAAGAGACACGGCTCCTCGAACATTCGCGGCCCGTTCCGTCCGGAGAGCCAGGTTTGGCACACCCTTGAGAGGAACGTCTTCGGTGGCCCGTTCTACGCGCGTGGCGCCGATCCAAGTTGTGTTGGCTAGGAGAGTGCGAAGAAGAAACAACGTTTCGTTTGATGTATTGGGCGAAACCAACGCGACGGTTTTGCCACTCACCCCGCGAACCACCTGTGCCGCTTCCTCGAGCGCATGGTCCCAGTCCGTTGCCACGACATCCCCATTGCGTCTGATTAACGGTGCCTCAATACGGTCCGCGCGATTCATCCAGCGGTACGAGGAACGTCCATGGTCGCACATAAAGAACTGATTCACTGATTCATTTGGACGCGGACGAAGACGGACGACAACACCGTTTCGGGTGTCGATGTTAATGTTACACCCCTGTGAGCATCCCGTACAAACACTTGGGGTCTTGTCCAATTCCCAAGCACGCGCCTTGTGTAACGTGTCCTTCGACAAGAGCGACCCCACGGGACAAAGATCCACGACATTTCCGGCCCACGCGTGATCTAACTGCCTGTCGGGATGTATACCGATAAAGGCCCGCTCGCCACGCTCGCTGACATTGAGTACCGGTTCATCCGCGGCGTGCTCCATGAATCGAACACACCTGGTGCAGAGAATGCAACGATTCGGCACGTATAACACATCGCCGCCAAAATCTTCGACCGGATTAAACCGCTTGGGATAATCGGCGTAGCGACTGCGTGAACGGCCTTCCTGAAAAACGTAATCTTGCAGTTCACACTCGCCCGCCTGGTCACAAATCGGACAATCCAGGGGATGGTTGATCAGCAAGAACTCCAATACCGATTGACGGGCCTTTTCCGGTTCGTCCGTGAACACGTTGACGACCTGCCCTTCGGCGACTTCCGTGGCGCACCCGATGGCCAACTTAGGTGCACCCTCGACTTGCACGAGGCACATACGACACACGCCAGCCACGGGCAGTCCTGGATGATAGCAATAGTGCGGTATCAGGACGCCGGCGCGCTTAGCGGCTTCGAGGATCATCGTACCCTTGGGGACTTGGACCTCGACACCCTCGATTGTTAGCGACACCATCTCTTGTACCGCCACGGCAGCTCGTTTGCCGACAATGTACGCTTCGAATTCATTGCGAAACTTCTTGATGCCACTGATAACCGGTGTGGCACACGAGTCGGAAAGCACACATATGGTCGTGCCAGTCATCTGTTCGCCCAGTTCCAACAGGAGATCCAAATCTTTCATCTCACCTTCGCCGGCAAGAATGCGTTCCAAAATGCGGACGGTCCACGCGGTTCCTTCACGACACTGTGTGCATTGGGCGCACGACTCATGGGCGTAGAAACGAGCAAGCCGCATGATTTGATATACCATATCCGCGGTTTCATCGAATACGATCACCCCACCGGAGCCGAGCATGGTACCCTGTTCCATGCATCCCTCGTAATCGAGTTTGCACGCCTCCGTTTCCTCACGATTCAGAATGGGCACGGAGGAACCTCCGGGGATGCACGCCTTCAGTTCCCGACCATCCCGCATGCCACCACACATATCGTGTATGACTTCGCCCAGCGGAAAACCCATCGTGACCTCGTAGTTGCCGGGACGCTTCACCGGCCCACACACACTAAATAGTTTTGTCCCTGTGCTCTTGGGGCTGGAAAGGCAGAAACCTTTGTACCACTCCGCGCCACGATTGATGATGTGTGGCACGACGGCCAGGGTTTCGACATTGTTGATGGTGGTTGGCTGTCCAAACACACCGGATGCGGCCGGGAACGGAGGTTTGATACGTGGGTTGCCACGCCGTCCCTCGATGGAATTCATCATGGCGGTTTCTTCACCGCAGATGTACGCGCCGGCACCCTTATGGATGTACATATCCAGCCGCTTACCGGTGCCAAGCGCATTGTCCCCGAGCACGCCTTCGCGGTATGCCTCTTCCAGCGCGGCCGCCATCACGACCAACGGCTCGGTGAACTCGCCGCGGATGTAGATGTAACAGATCTCGGCGCGGATAGCGTATTGGGCGATGGCACAGCCCTCAATCAACCCGTGCGGCGTCCACCGCATGATCTCACGGTCCTTGAAGGTCCCTGGTTCTGATTCGTCGGCGTTGCAACACAAGTAATGGGGTTGTGTTTTCTCCTTCGGCATGAACGACCACTTCAAGCCGGTTGGGAAGCCGGCTCCACCGCGCCCTCGCAAACCCGACGCCTTTACCAGGTCTATCACTTGGCCGGGCTCCATCGACAATGCCTGACGAAGCGCGCTATACCCACCCCGTTTTACCCAACCGCTATACGATCGGGCTTCCGGTTCCCCAAAGTGCTTGCTGAGGACAACCGTTTCTTTCTCATGCGGCGGGTGTGGATAGCCCATTGTCAGCTGCCGGCTGCCGGCTGCCAGCTGCCAGCTACGATGATGGGTGACGTTTGCTGTGGTATCATCTCAACGACTCCGGTATTTCTCGACGAGCATCGGGATTTTTTCCGGCGTCATATCTTCGAGAAAATCTTCGTTCATCATCACGGGCGTTGCGAACCCACACGCGCCCAGACACTCCACCTCGATGACCGTGAACTTCCCGTCGGGGGAAGTGGCTCCAAGTTCGCCACAACCGGTGTGTTCCAAAAATGCTTTTACTACATCCTCGGCACCGCACAGATTGCACGGTGTCGTGGTGCAAACCTGTATGAACGTTTTCCCAACCGGATGCTGATGGTACATGGTGTAAAACGTCACCACACCTTTGACATACGCAGGCGTTATCGCAAGCACGTCAGCCACTTCGGCCATGGCACCATCAGAGATCCAACCTCGATC
>JAZDDD010000213.1:0-2117 GCA_036679545.1 Gemmatimonadota bacterium
TAGTTTGACGACCCAATAGCCTCGCTGAGATCGAGCCCAATAATGGGTGAACCCCAGAAGGTCAAACGTACCAGGACAATCACCACGTGGAGCTTTCCGCACCGTCGAAGACGGTGGATGGAAAGGCACGAGCTTCGTCTTGGTTGGGATGAACCGTCAACCCGTACTTGCCGAACCGCTTCGGCAGAACTTCCATGACGCGTTGGGCGTCGCGGTAATCACGAAACCCAATGACAAGTCGAGTAGCCCGGGGGAATTGCACCCCCAGGCTCTCACGGAACCGGACGTGAACCTCTCGGCTCATCCGGCTCTTATTGTCCAGTCGCAGGTCGGATTCCATGAGCCCATAACGCAAAGAGTCGAGGTTCTCGCCGAGCCACACGGCCCAGCCAGTGAACCGCCTTGCGCTGATGGTTTCGTAATCGTTTGAACTTGCGTCGCACCCAGTACACAAGACTGCGCTGCAGGCTGCGCAAGACGGGCGTTAAGGCCGAGGGATAGTATCGACCGTAATAGTTCACCCAACCACGTACGAAAGGATTGACGAACTTCGCGAGCTCCTCAAGGGACTGGTTGTTACGCCCGCCACCGAGCCGCCACGAACGAATCGTTGCACGGATCGATTTGGCCGCTTTGTTGCTCACACCGGGAAGAAAGCTGATGAACAGCTTGCCATGCCGGTTTTTGGCTCGACGAGAACGAAACGTGTAGCCCAAGAAGTCGAACGACATGTGGTGATGCGTTCCGCGTCGGTCATCGTCTTTGCAATACACGACCTGGGTCTTCTCGGGATGAAGCTCCAAGCCGCATTCTGCCAAGCGATTGCGAATTGCCACCAGCAGCGTCTCGGCCTGGGAAAGGCTTCGAGCATGCACGACGGCATCATCGGCATACCTTGCGAATTGAACGTCTGGGAAGTTACGCCGCAGCCATTCATCAAACGCATAATGCATGAACAGATTCGACAACAAGGGACTGATCACAGAACCTTGTGGCGAGCCTTTCGTTCGGTCTTCGAGGCGTCCGTCTTCGTGTTGAACCGGAGCTCGCAACCAGCGTTCTACGTAAAGTAGAATCCACGGGACCTCCGTATGATGTCGCACCGCTCGCATCACCAAGTCCCAATCCAGATTATCAAAGAAACCTTTGATATCCAGATCGATCACCCAGTTCCGACGCCAGCAACGCTGACGTGTCACCCCCACCGCATCCAGTGCCGACTTGCCGGGACGATACCCGTACGAGTCGGGATGGAAGTGTGGTTCGACGTGTGGTTCGAGCATCATCTTCACGACCATTTGAGCGATCCGATCTGAAACGGTCGGAATGCCCAACGGCCGCGTTGCTCCCGTGTTCCCCTTGGGGATTTCGACGAGACGAACCGGAGGCGGGAAGTAACTGCCTGACGACATTCGATTCCAGAGCTTGTAGAGATTGTTCTTCAAGTCTTTCTCGAACGCCGCCAGCGTTTGGCCATCCACGCCAGCCGCTCCGCGATTCGCCTTCACTTTCTTGTACGCGTCCCAAACGATTTGTTTTGGAATCGCATACGGCTTTGCCTTTGTCATGAACTCCTCCCTTTGATGGTTGGCTCAGTTCATCGGCTGAACAATTCAACCCCTTCGCTCCACGTCCATTACAGACGCTTCATCACTACTACGGGTTGATCCGCCCCTGTGCCTCGCATCGGTACTCAGGTCCTTGTGGGTCTGCCACTTGGACGGCTCCCTTCGCATCGAGGCGACAGGTTCCCAGGTTGCACGCACGAGCCTGAAACGGACTCACGCCACCTTTACGCCGGACGCCACTCTGGCAGTAAGCGGATTTCCCCAGAGCTGATCCCGGGCTAACGACTACCTCCCGGTTTTGACGTCGTTCCTATGCTTTCGACGGGTCATCAGTGGTTCATTTGTATTCGTCTTTCCGTTTCGTACCTGACAAGATCGAGTCTTGCCTTTTCCGTAACGCTCACGACCAGGGCTCTTGACCGCAGCCGCTTACGGTGGTTTGCAGCCTGCCTCCGCAGGCCGGCTGCGAGGGACCTACCCTCATCTCATGCACACCTTGCCTGGCGCACAATCATCCGCATAGCGGATGAGATAGGCACCGCGTCGAAG
>JAZDDD010000214.1:0-7451 GCA_036679545.1 Gemmatimonadota bacterium
GATCAAACGGATGCGGTTCCAAGGCGCAAACGCGGGGTTAACCGTCCGCGCGACAGCCTTGAACATTACCTCGACCCAATTTCAAAACATCACTGGCACGGCGTTGTTCATCACACAGTCTGGTTTTACAACAATCGACGGAATAACCATCAACCAAATAACCGGTGGTTCGGCTGGGCGTGGCATTCAGATGTTTTCCAGCGCATCCCTCACGTTGCGCAACGCCATCATCAATGGCACCGACGATGCCGGTATTCGCGTGGATTCGGTTGGTGTAGTCGATATCGTGGGGGCCGACATCCAACAGACCTCGCGGGCAAACGAGATTATTTATGGAATTGAACTCGTGTTTGTCGATTCCGCGCTCGTCGACTCGTCAAAAATTCACAATACCGTCGGCGGCGGTCTTGGGGCGGCAGGCATACGCACACTCACCGCACGTGGCGACTCCATTCTCAATACACACGTCAATGCCGTAGAGCCAAACGGATTGACGAATCGTACGGCGGTGTTCTTACTAGACGTGACCAATTCCCGAGTGGTGGACGCGGCCATCTTGGACAACACAGGCGGTGGCATTCTTGTTCGCGACTCGGCGGTGAACGCCACCACAACGATAGAGGGCAGTCACATCGAAGGATTGTATTGGGGTGTGTGGGGAGAGGTCATACCTTGTATTGGTGCGGGCGTTAGCAACATCTCGATCATCAACAGCACGATCCGGGGACAGCGCGGCCAAACACGCGAAACGGCGGGGATGGTCATACTTGGCATGCAATCCGTTTCGGTGACCGGAACCACGATCGATTCCATCACGGGATGGGGAATGTTCCTCAGCGACAACGTAAACGTGACGGTCGATAATAATACTGTTACGGACATCGATGACGTTGGGGGTAGCTCATTCATCTTTCCGGCCATCCATACAATCAATGTCGCTTCAACCGGACGTTTTACAAACAACCAATTGCGGAGGAACGGAACCGCCGCGTTCCTCTTCACCGGCGTCGCCCCCGATGTGCTCGTCAACACTAACGTGATTGACTCAAACCAAGTCGGCATTCGGTTGGATTCTGCAGCTGCTGTGGGCGTGAATATCATTACGGCAAGCTCCAACCAGATCTCAAATAGCACATTCCAGGGAGTCCTGACACTCGAGATGGGTGGCAACTTCCAAGGCAACAACATCTTTGGGAATGCTTTCGGTGTCGACAACCAAACACAGACACAAATCATCATCGACGCGACCAACTCGTGGTGGGGTGACCCAGCAGGACCGTCGTGCGGTGTTGGGGCAACCGATTGCAACGTTCAATCACCCGGAGACGCGGTTTCAGTCAATGTCACGGCTAGCCCCTTTGCAACTGCGCCTGTAACACCGCCACCGCTGACGGGCGGGTCCACGAGCCGTGGCGCCGCGGTGGCCACGGTGCAGTTAGAAACCAATCAACCGATCATCGCCGCACGAGCGCCCTCGTTACCGCGGACGATTCTACGCGGGTACGTACGGCGATAGCTGCCGCGCACAACAGCCGCTCCCCTGTTACTTTGGTCATGAGAGTTCAGCACTTACCAGTCGGATTGAGTTCGACTCGGAGCTGTATGTTGGATCACCAACCTCGGCGAGGTTCTTCTTGGACCCAGAACTAGCCTTCATAATCAACAACCTGCTGATACCGATTGCCGGGATGGGAACCGGCATCATCTTGGTGGTGAGCGGGTTGAAAACGGTACGCCATTTCATAGACCGACGCCATCCTCGCGGTGACGGCGACGCGAACTTACAGTTGGAGGAGTTGCGAAGTCGTCTGGAAGATTTGGAACGAGCAGGCGGGCGTGTCGATGAGTTGGAAGAGCGCCTCGAGTTCACCGAACGGTTGCTCACACGGGCCCGCGAATCTCAGGACGTCAAATAGCGCCGCCGTCCAGCCACCCAACCTTCACTCCGTCGACCAGGCCCCCATATCGACCCCCTCCATCATCTGCGTGAGCATTCCGGCCGAATGCGCCAGAGCGCGCCGGCCCTGTTTGGAAAGCTGAAAATATTTGCGGGATCGACCGCCTGGCACCGGAAGAGGCAACGAAATGGAGTGGATGACCAACCCTTTATCGTTTAGGCGTCCAAGCGTGGCGTAGACCGCACCGATTGAAACAGGTCTGTCCGTTCGGCTCTCAATCTCCCGCCGGATCGAAACCCCATAGGCATCGTTTCCCAGCCGCGCCAACGCTAACATCACGAACAGCTCAAATTCAGCCAGGAATTTTCCCTTCGACATCTTACGTATCCCGCAATGCGCGAACCGGATCCAGCATCGATGCTCGTCGAGCTGGAAGAAAGCTCGCCGCAAGGCTTAGCCCTACTACCGTGAAAGCGGCGGCCGCATACAGGGTGATGTCGTGCGGATTGACACCGAATAACAACGGTTCAATAGATGTTGACAATAGGTAGGCTCCCCCCATACCGATCACTAAACCAAGCACGGTCAGCACGAGGCCCTTGCTAACGACTAACTTGACGATATCTACTCGATTCGCTCCCACCGCTAACCTCACACCGATCTCATTCGTTCGGCCATTCACGAAATACGCGATAACACCATAAATGCCGACCCCGGCCAGGCTTAACGCGAAGACGGCGAAAATTCCAACCAAGACCATCTGGAAACGCAGTGGGGTTCGCCAACGCGCCACAACATCGTCGAGGGGAGCGATCCCGTTCACTGGCAGTCGCGAATCGATGACCTGCATGCGCGCGTCAAGTGCACGGCCAAGCAATCCTTCATCGACACCTCGTTCCGCCCGAGCGACCACCGAAAAAAATGGCCATGGATCCTGAGCAAACGAAACGTACAATTCGTCTGTTGGCACGGCGGTGGGATCTGCATGCCGTATATCTGCAATCACACCGACGACCTCACGCGACGTCGGCCCATTTCGGGAAATAACCGTGATGCGCTTACCCACGGGGTTTTGATCCCCCCACACCCGACGAGCGAGTGTTTCGTTAACGACCACGGTGGGAACCGACTCCGCACCGTCATCGAATGACCCACCAAAACTGAATGGTATACTCAACGCCGAGAAGTACGCTGAACTCACCGCATGGTATTGCGCGGACGACCGCGTCGGTTGGGTGTCCGTTGTACCTTCGATCCGATAACCAAAATCCATACTGGAACCACTCATAGGCAAGTTCGTACCAACGGCCGCAATACTAACGGCCGCCTCTTGTTCTAACGCGTTGAGTAACCGCCGGGCATACGCAACCTTGCTGTCGGAGTTGGCGTAACGCACGGACGGCAAACTGACGAATCCTACGTATACATCTTTTGATACGAATCCAGGATCGACTGCACGCATTCGCACGAAACTTTGTGTGAGCAGTGCTGCGCCAATGACGAGGACGATACAGGCGGCGATCTCCCCAACGATGAGAGAGTTCCTCACAAATACAACGGTTCGGGTTTCAGAGAGAGAAGTCGAGGCACGTACCAACGTGCCAGAGGACAGCTTGAGGGTAACAAACATTGCAGCCAAACTCAGTATCAGCGCAACGGCAAGGGATGACCCGACGACAACAAGAATCGTGATGCCGTTGAAACCGACCTCAGCAACATCCGGCAGCGAAGTGGGCGCCAAGGAAACGAGAATGTCGATGGTCCACGCCGCGAGAAGTGCGCCGGTAGCGGCACCGATCGCCGCAACCAGGCCTTGCTCGACGAGAGTCTGGCGGAAGAGACGCATTGACGTGGCACCCAATGCGGACTTCAAAGCCACCTGCCGCCATTGTCGTGTTGCACGAGCCATCACGAGCGTCATGAGGTTTGCGATGACAACCAGTACAACAAAGCCAACGGCCACCGCTAGCATCGTGATGGGCAAAGCAACATCAGCGGTGATATCGTCGCGTAGCGATGTAACCGAGATATTCCAGCCGGCATTGTTCGGGTGAATCGCCAACTCCTCACCCAGTCGGCGGAATCGCTCTTGGGTTTGTACGATGTCGAGGCCCGACATCATTCGACCAACGACATCGAGATAACGCGCTCCCCGCATGCTTTCGTCACGCTGCGCGGTCCCCAAGGTCAGCGGTAGCCACACATCGACTGGTGTCAGGTACCGAAATCCATCGGGTAAGACTCCAACAACCCGGTGCACGACATCATTCAGAACAATGGCCGCGGTGACAGTTTGGATTTCCGAATTACCGAATTGGCGCGTCCAAAACGCTTGGCTCACTACCGCAACGGCGTTGGCGCCGTCCAGTTCATCGGCTCGCGAAAAGGCCCGGCCCTGTAGTGGTTGAACACGTAACAACGGAAAAAACCCAGCAGACACATACATGGAAGGGACCTGGACGGCGCGATCCTGGGCGTACAAAATCACCCCCGCCTGTGAAATCGCCGCGAGTTCGGCAAAGCTGTCGGCCTGATCTCTCCAATCAAGGAAATTCGGCGGAGAAACCCGAGATAGTTCGCCGCCCCGTTCGATATCCGCCTCGCGAACGAGAACAAGTTCGTTCGCTGCTGCAAACGGCAGTTGCTCGACAAGGACGGAGTGTACCACACTCAAGACGGCCGCCAACGACCCGATCCCGAACGTCAGGGTGAGAATCACGACCACCGAATACGTCGGGACTTGCGACCAGTACCAACGGTATGCATTACGCCGGCCAGCCGATCGGCTTATGCTCTCGTATTCCTCATCGAGATCTGCCATGAGGAATGGTTTTTCGTCACCGCGGACAGCTAATCCAATGATATATCGCGCGACTGTTGGGGGTCTGTGCATGGTCGTCTCAGCGTGGGGGTTTCAGATGTTATACAAACAGATAGATATAGGCAAGGGAGCCCGACCGACCGGCCACAGCACTAGCAATATGGCTATCTATATGATATCATCAACATATTAAGCAATAAAGGAAGCGAGGTAGAATGTTACGTGAGATCGATCGTCCCGCCGCATCGGGATACGCTACCCTGGTTGTTCTTCCAATCCTGACAATTGCCGTCGGGGTCGGGTTGGTGAACGCCGTCCAACGTGAATCTGCTCCATTGATCGTGGCAATGGTGGTCTTGACCATCATCCTCGCGATAGCGTACGGCGGATTTTTCATGGTGAATCCAAACGAGACGCGGGTCCTTCAGCTCTTTGGTGCATACGCCGGCTCGGTCAAGAAGCCAGGCCTGCGCTACGCCAATCCTTTCCTTACCAAACGTCGTGTGTCGTTGCGTGTACGAAATTTTGAGACCGAAAAGCTCAAGGTGAACGACGAAAATGGAAATCCCATTGAGATCGCAGCCGTGGTCGTGTGGCGGGTCGTCGATTCCGCCGAGGCGCTGTTTGAGGTCGATGATTTCGAAGAGTACGTTCGCGTGCAGAGCGAAGCCGCACTTCGCGGACTGGCTACGCAGTATCCGTACGACGCTCATGGAGACGAGAAGGAAGCACTGAGCAGCAACTTGGGGGCAGTTGCAAAACGGTTGCAGGATCAGATTCAGGCGCGGCTCGACAAAGCCGGTGTGCAGGTCATGGAAGCGCGTATCAGCCATCTCGCGTACGCTCCCGAAATTGCATCCGCCATGCTACAACGACAACAAGCCGACGCCATCATTGCGGCTCGGACAAAGATCGTCGAAGGCGCCGTTGGTATGGTGCATATGGCGTTGGATTCCCTCGCGCGCCAAAACATCGTCACACTGGACGATGAACGCAAAGCGGCCATGGTCAGCAACTTGCTCGTTGTCCTGTGCGGTGATCGCGCGCCACAACCTGTCGTGAACACGGGAACGCTGTATCAGTAACGGCCAAACACATTGGCAACCAAGAAAGCGTTTCTGCTCCGTGTCGATCAGACACTGTACGACCGTCTCGAACAGTGGGCAGCCGACGAGTTGCGGAGTGTGAACGGGCAGATTGAGTACGTCTTGCGTGATGCGTTGCGAAAGGCTGATCGCTTCAAAGAAAAAGAGCGGTAAGCGGTATGGCGGGCGGGCGGAAAACGGTAAGGCAGTCGGGCGGTACCGCCGCACCCCACCGCCATGTTCGTAGCACTCGTCGTACCGCCTTTCCCGTCATACCATGTTACCGCCCTACCGCCATACCGTTTTCCGCCATACCGTTTTCCGCCCGCCGCCCGTTGTGAAACGAAAACGCTCCACATCCCGTAAGGTCCCAAACGCGGGAAATCACCGCGTGAGCAGCCGTCTCTTTTCTCATTGGGATCATGATCGAGTCACTACTCAAGGATTTGCGCTTCGGTGTGCGTACGCTCCTCAAACGACCCGGGTCCACTATCGTCTCCGTCTTAGCGTTCGGGCTGGGCATTGGCCTGTGCACCACGGTGTTCAGTCTGGTGTACGGCGTATTCGGTCGCGGTCTCGGTGTACCGGATGCCGACGAGCTATTTCTGGTACATCGAACTAATCCGTCAGAGAACATCGAAGAGATGCGTGTTCCCCAACACGATTTCTATGACTGGCGGGACCAACAGCAATCGTTCGAAGGGTTGGCGGGTTACGCAACCGGCACGGTCAATGTCAGCGGTACTGAAGGGCCCGAACGACTAGAGGGTGCATTCGTTACGGCAATGTCAGCGGTACTGAAGGGCCCGAACGACTAGAGGGTGCATTCGTTACGGCAAACGTTTTCGATTTACTTCAAGTGCGACCCGTCATTGGAAGCGGGTTCCGACAGGGCGATGACGCTCCTGGTGCTCCATTGACTGTGATCCTCGGGCACGATGTGTGGGAGACACGGCACAACTCGGATTCCGCAATCGTAGGGCAGATCGTCAAAGTAAACGGCGAGCAGGCCACGGTTCTCGGTGTAATGCCCGACGGTTTCATGTTCCCGGAGAACGAAGAGATTTGGGTCGTGCGCCGTGACCAACGCGCTGAGTTGGAGGAGCGTGGAGATGGTGGCTGGTACCGTGTGTTCGGCCGTCTCAAGGATGGCATCACGCGGGATCAGGCAGAGCTGGAGTTCGCCACGATAACCGCCCGGCTCGCACAACAGTATCCTGAGAGCAATGAAGGCATCGGTGCTGTGTTCGAGACGTTCGTTGAAGACAACACGGGCGCCGACCTGATTGCCGTCTTTGGTGCAATGCAGATCGCAACCATTTTCGTTTTGCTCATCGCGTGCGCGAACGTTGCCAACCTGTTACTGGCGCGTGCTACGCTTCGAACCAAGGAGGCGGCCCTTCGCTCCGCCCTGGGTGCTACGACGTACCGTGTCGTGTCGCCGTTTTTCGCAGAGGCGGTCATCTTGGCATTTGCCGGATCGGTACTCGGCATCGCCATTGCGTTTTACGGTGTGGGGCTTTTTGACAGTGCAACGCAGGGCGTTGGTAAACCTTACTACATGACGTTTGCCGTTGACCTCCCGGTTCTCATGTTCGTCCTCGCCATCTCCGCACTCACCGCGTTGGTGGCCGGTGCCGCGCCGGC
>JAZDDD010000215.1:0-6148 GCA_036679545.1 Gemmatimonadota bacterium
ACGACATCCCCGCCACGATACGCAAAGTCAACGTCAGAAAATAACACTCGGTCAACCACGGACCACACCGCTACCGGTAATCCGATACCAAGACACAAGGGCGCCACGACGATCAATGCGTACCCTGGCGATCTCCAAAGGGAACGAACAGCGTTACGAACATCCTGGGATGTTCGTAAAGTGCTCGACGCCGGGAAACGAACCCGTCGATGACGACGGGCCAAACGCAGAACATCAGTGTTGAACACTTCCCGCCAAACAACGACGTACGCATACAAAACACCACGCTGGGCTCGGTCTCGCCGGTAGGAGCCCTCAATCTCTTGAATTAACGGCTCGGCGATGCGTGTCGGCAGCAACATGCGCAACACGACGCGCGGTCCGATGGGGAAGCGTGGATTTGTCACGCGCCAAGCTCCGGAACAGTATCCAGTCCTTCCCAGAGCCGTTCAAAATCGAGGCGCGCGTCACGAAGAGCCCGGACCCCGTGTTCGGTTACCGCGAACAAACGCTTGGCCTTACCGCCCCGGACGGGTTCCGGATTGGTCAAGGACGACGAAATCAGCTCCCGCTCCTCGAGCCTGATCAAAGTTGAATACACCGCGCTGACGGTCAGGCGGCGACCCGTGTTGCTTTTTAGCTCATCTCGAATAGCCGCCCCGAAAGCGGCCGGCCCAAGTCTCCACGTAGCCAGCATCGTGTGCTGCTCTACGTCGGTGAGTCGTTGTTTGGAAAAATTCATAATATTGTTTGTTGAGCAAACAATATAACACTATCTTTTATTTGTCAAACAGATAAAATCAGCAAGACGATTGGTAATGCGGTTGAACAAACCCTACCGTCCGGACGGCCCCACCGCCGGATGGCGAAAGCAATAGATCAAACCGACCAGACCAAGCAACACCATTGCGCCGGGCGCGAGACTTGGCGTGGCACCCTTCAACGACTCCCAAATCAACTCTACCCCGGCCATCGAAGGATACATCTCCTTCTCGAACTCGATGTTGCCCTTAAAATGGAAGAAAACACCCAAACCGCCGCTGAGTAAAACCAACACCATTAGAGCCTGCGTGACCCTCAGGACAGACTTGGTGGGGCGAGCACCGAGTGCTGCGAAAGCCACGATGCTCAACCCAATGAGTATGAGCGGAGTCCACTGCCAATAATCTTCCGTATGCTCGAGGAGGAAGAGTTCAGCGAGCGTACCGACACCACCAACCACGAATGCGACGGCAAGGAACCGCCGCATGGTCTCCACGATTGGACGGTCCGGCACGGCGGTCGGTTCGGTCACCGAGAAACGTCAATCTGTTTTAGTTGACTTTTACGTAGCGCTCGAGCCGAGCGACCTCGTCTTCGTCAACGTACTTGCCGATTTCGCGGCGGAACTGTTGGATATTTACGTACGGCCGATATTCGAGAAACTCGTGAACCATCCTGTTGCCCATGCCGGGAATGGTATGAAAATCTTCTTCCGACGCGGTGTTAAGGTCCATTGGAACGAATACGTATTGTTCCATACGCGCGACCTCGTCATCATCGACGTACTTGCCCATCTCGCGTCGGAACTGTGCTAGGCTGACATATTCCCGGTACTCTTCGAACTCGTGAGCCATGCGGTTTCCGACTCCCGGAACCAAGAGAATTTCTTCGCGACTGGCGGTGTTCAGATTTAGCGGGATAAAGAGCCGTCGGAACAATTCTGCAACTTGATCATCATTTAGCGTGGGATGGAGCAGACCATGAAGCTCCATGACGTTAGCAAACGGTCGCTGATCCATGATTGCTTCAACGAGCCCGGTGTTCAGGTGTGGCAACGCCGTCAACTCGGCGCTGCCGGCGACGTTTGGGTTGAGCAGGTTTTGGTTGCCGCCTACCTGTGCGTGGGCACTACCCGCGCCCATGACAGCAACCGCCATGAATATTGAAATGCGTCGCATAGAATTCTCCGTGACGAGTTTCTTGGGAAGAAGCAAAACCGCTTGCCGAACGGACAGCTATCGGTACTCGCTAGTCCGTGGGATGTTCATTCTTGCCAAACGTTTGGTTGGTTTTTTGTCAGTATCGCAATGAGACTCATGTTCAAACTCGATTACTGACCAAGGATGTAATCCACTCGACACGCCGTCAACCCACCACACCGTACGGAAATCGTAAGTAGGCAGGGACGGCAAATAGATCGACGACATGGTTACACCGTGGCGCCGGACGCTCCGGCGAGATCGCGGCCTATCTGCTCTGCACTGCGGAGACTCAACGCACAAAACGTGAGAGTGCCGTTGGCACACCCACCCGTCACACAGGTCGGAGCACCAACCACAAACAGATTCTCGTGATCGTGCGCCCGCCCCCAACTATCCACTACGCTAGTTTCCGGGTCGGTTCCCATCCGGCAACCACCCGCGGGATGGTCTTGGAAATCACTCGCGCCGGATCGTACCACGTCTCCGTTGCCGACGCGAGCCATGTGCTGAAACAAATTTGTAATGGAACCCTCGGTGTGATAGCGTAGATCCCGCGATGCATCGCTATCGCGAAACGTAATCGCCGGAAGCAGATCTCCCCACGGCGTCTCACGGTTGGAGTCGAGCGTGATCTCACTGTTTCTGGCGGGCAACACGTCATAGTAACCTCGCAACCGCACCACACCTCCACGGGTTCGACCACGCCAGTCATTCAGCAACTCGTCGCCAAGCATCACCGTGCCGTCGTCATTGCGCAATCTTGGCTCCTGTCCGACGGTGGATTCCCAGATGCGCAGGTCGTGACGTACATATCTGTCGAGCTGTCCAGGTCGTTGGAATTTCTTTGATAGCAGCGAGTGCGACGTGTTCAATCCCGGGTACAGTTGCATTGGCAACTTGACGTACGCAGAGACACTTCGATGTCCCGACACGTATTTTCCCACCGTGCGCGACCTGTTGGCCAGGCCATCGGGGAATCGCCCGTTCCAAGACATCAGTAACAGATGCGAACTCCAGAGGTATCCCGTCGCCACGACAAACACGCGTGCGCGAAACTCGACTTCTGTGCCCGTGTCCCGATCAAGAGCCACCGCACGTTCAATGCGATCTTCACCTACAAAGTTTACCAACCGACGTACGACCGTTCGTGGCCTGAGATCAATCCGTCCACGTTGTCGCAACACATTCCAGGTAAAGTCAGGTGAGTACTTTGCGCCAATCGGGCAAATGGGGAAGCACGTATCGTTGCGACAGCATGCCGGACGATCGGCGTAGGCAACGGAGTTCTTCGCCGACGGTTGACTCCAAAACGGTATGTCCGCGTCTGCTCCCCATTGTTGCAAACGATTCAAATTGTATGACAGCGGTAACGGTGGAAGCGGATAGGGCTCGACGCGGGGATCGTACTCGGGAGGACCTTGCTCCCCGGCGACACCCAAACGTTCTTCGGCATCTTGGTAATACCGATCCAGTTCGTCGTAGTCGATGGGCCAATCGTCACCGATGCCATACAACGAATTGACGTTGAAGTCTTCCGGGCTGAATCGTGGCGTGACACCACCCCAATGCATCGCAAGACCGCCGACACACATGGAGCGGGATTGCATGCCCTCGACCTCCATTCCTTCTATATGATCATTGGGCCACGGCGACTCCCCGTACGCGAGAAACCGTTGGCGCGTCGGTTTGTTCGGCCAGCTTCTGCGCAACCATCGCGGCCGTAATTCCCGAGCCCACGATACATACATCGCTTTCGATGACGCGTCTCATGCGCTAGCTCAATGAAATGGGTTGACTGGCGGAATCACCCAGCGGACGACATTGCCGTTTCTTGATCGACGCGCGATATGCCAGATCCGTTGCCTCCGGCGTACGATAAAAAAACGCGAGAAGACCGATTGCAACGTGTTCGGCTCGCGCAGGATCCCCCAACTGCGCCTCCGGAAACTCCGCCAGTACATCTCGAAGCAGTTCGTGTCTTTCGTCGTTGTTACTCTCAATCAGTGACCGGGAAAACCTGTCCCGCGCCATAACGTCCAACTGCTGAAGTTGTTCCATCCACTGCGTAGTCGGCAGATTGCCCGTGAAGGATAAGTCGCTGGATCCGTAAGCATGGTTGAGCTCAGCACTTGACGAGTAGTTCGCTATCCACGTAATGAACTCATCGGAAATGCGTGCCGCACCCTCAGCCCCGATTTCGTCGGGCAACACCGCCTCACCCAAGCAAACGATCTGTAAGCGATTGAACCCCTGTTGACGGGTACAACCAACCACCGACACAACAGAAGCTCCCGCAATTGTTACTTGGAGAAAATCTCGTCGATCGATTTTGCTCATTACTGGTTTGCCTTGGGGTTTGTGAGGTGAATCGTATGTCCGCAGTCGATGCCGCAGCAATCGTGGTGACTCCTCGGCACACTCCAATTTGCACCCAAGACGCGTGGTCCGTCAGCGGCGGCCCTAAGCGGCGGGGAGTCTCCCAATTGCATCTTACGGCCTCAGGATTGCATATAATTCCATCTTGATGCATTATTATTCATTCTTGTCTGTGAGCTTCGTTGTTACAACCACGACCAAACGACTTCCGCGACCGACTCAACGACGCCAAGCGCATCGTCATCAAGATCGGGACGGCGGTTATCACCGACGAGCATGGGGCGCCGGCACTCCAACGGTTACAAGGTATAGTCAATGACATCAACGGTTTACGATGCAATGACAAAGACGTGATCGTTGTTGCGTCAGGCGCAGTCGCCCTCGGCGCACGGCAACTCGGGGTCGAAACAACTCGATCCGTGGCCATCAAACAGGCATGTGCTGCCGTGGGTCAGCGACATGTCATGACGGTTTTCGGGGACGCGGCGGCGGCCCATGGGATCAATACGGCTCAAATCCTTGTCACCACAGACGATTTTGCCGATAGAAATCGTTACCTCAGCCTGCGGAACACGATCGGCAAGCTCTTAGAGATCGGTGTTTTACCGATCGTCAACGAAAACGATACAACATCCGCGCAGACGACTTTGCACCATGCATCGATAAGTGCGCGGCGCAGTTTCGATGACAACGACCGACTGTCGGCGTTAGTGGCGTCAAAGATGGACGCTGACGTCCTCATGATCCTTACGGACGTAGACGGTCTCTATACGACCGATCCCCATTTGGCATCGGGCGCCGAAATCATCTCGACGGTGCACCAGGTCACGCGAAACATTGTGCAGTTTGGGGGCGGCGCACATGCGGGACGGGGAGGGATGAAGACAAAGCTCGAGGCAGCAAAGGTTGCGACCAGATCCGATTGCGCCACGCTTATTGTCAACGGTACGATGGAGAACATCATCGCGCGGGTTTTTGCTGGCGAGGAGCTGGGCACTATCTTCCCTCCCCTGCCGAGCCTCTCAAAAAGAAAACGTTGGATCGCGTTCGCGACGTCAATCGACGCGGCTATCGTCGTCAACGACGGCGCACGGCAAGCGTTGGTCGATGGTAAAGCAAGTCTCCTACCTGTGGGTGTCATCAGCGTACGCGGGGCGTTTGAACGTGGCGACGTCGTCGGCGTCTTGGGCGAAGACAACGAAGAATTTGCCCGTGGCATCGCAAACTACACAAGCGAAACCTTGCGCAAGATCGTTGGCTGGCGTTCAGAGAAAGTTATCGCGTTGATGGACGTTGGGCGTGATGCCCACGTCATCTCCCGGGACGATATTGCCCTGTTGCAGGAGTCACATGCCTCAACACATTGAAGAAACGCTTTCGCGTTCGGTACACGAACAAGCTCGACTGAGTCGTTTGGCGGCGTCTTCCCTGGCAGCCTCCTCGACGGATCAACGCAACCGCGCATTGCGGAGTATTGCCGTCGCCCTCGACCAACACGCGTTGCAGATCCTAGACGCAAACGCGATGGACGTACGTCACGCCCAACGATCGGTGGATAATGGGCAAATGTCCCAGGCTCTATTGAACCGACTCGAACTCAATGACATAAAACTGCGTAGCCTGGCCTCAGGCATCCAGCAGCTCGCGACATTCCCGGACCCACTAAACCAGGTGACGTTGGCAACGGACATTGATGAGGGGCTGACGCTTTCGCGCGTCACATGTCCCATTGGACTCGTTGGTGTCATCTTCGAATCGCGGCCAGATGCGTTGCCTCAAATCGTCTCGCTTTGCGTAAAGAGTGGCAA
>JAZDDD010000216.1:0-2998 GCA_036679545.1 Gemmatimonadota bacterium
TGAGATGATGGTCGCCATGTCCGTCGGTGTGGTTCTCTTCACACTGCTCGCCGGCGGACTCACCATGAGCAAGGTATTGGCGGCCCTCGGGTTGGACCAACCAAGTCTTGTCGAGCGAGTGGCTCGCGCTCAAGCCACAGGTGCCGCCAAAGAGGAAGCGCTAAAGCGGGTGGGGCGTATGGCAACCGCCGGTCACTTCTCAGCGCGTTTGGTCGGCGAATTGGAACAAGAGTATCAGCGCGAAGCGAACAAGGTGCGAGAGGAGTTGGCGGTCTTGCAGAGTGAATGTGACCGCGCGGACGTCACGCACGCGTTATGGTTCGAAGCGCTTGCCGTCGAGCGCGCGGTGTATCGCGACCTACTTGATCAGGGGTTCCTCACCGAACCAGTACTCCGCGAGTTGGAGCTGGAACTGGCGTTACAGCGGGACAGCTTGAAACGCGGTGATATCGATTTCACTATGTCGAACGTTGTACCATTAGAAGTACGCTTCAGCGGGTGGCTTTTTGAACTGGCGAGCAAGGTGACGCCCAAAGCGCGGTTCATACAACGTCATCGTATTCGCAATGTCGCCGCAAAGTACGAACACGACGCCGCGATTTACGAAGCCGCGCGACGGGTCATGACCGAGATTCGGCGTCTTGCCAGCCTGAGCGGCGCGTCCGAAGACATTGTTCAGGTAGTGCAACAGGCGTACGACGAACGGGAGAAACAGGCGATGGGCCGCCTGGACACCGTTGCGGAGCATTTTCCCGAGTACGTGGAAGCTGTACAATTGAGAACGGCCCGTAGAATTGCGTTGGATGCAGAGGCGGACGCCATTGAATCGTTGGCGCAAGCGGGCGGCATTCCTGAATCCGTGGCGGAGAGTGCGCGTCGGACCGTAGAACACGCGCAGCGTAAGTTGGAGCGACAACCGGTCGCGGCATTGGAGGCGCGCCCCGCCGAGCTGCTTCAACGTGTTCCGCTGTTCGCGAACCTCTCCCCTGAAGATTTCCAACGATTCGCAGACAAACTCTCTTCGCTGACGGTACTGGCTGGTCGTTCGATCATCAAGGAGGGGGAACGAGGGAACTCCCTCTTCCTCGTTGCCCGTGGTGTCGTCGCGGTGTCAAAGCGGAATTCGGCCGGACAGTCAGACAGGATCGCAATGCTGCACGTCGGCGACTTTTTTGGTGAGATGGCGCTCTTGACGGACAACCCACGCATAGCATCCGTAGAGGCGGCTACCGACTGTCAGCTTTACGAGCTGACAAAACGCGAGGTGGATTCACTCTGCAAGGTATGCACGGGTGCGCGGGAGGCGTTGGAAGCGGCACTTGGGGAACGCCAGCGTGTCGAACAGCTGAACGTCGAACGTTGAACAGTTGAACGTCGAACGTTGAACATCGACATTCCAAGAAAAATGCCGCCATGCCATCGACGTTCAGATGCTCCACCGATGTTCGACCGTTCTATTATTCGATGTTCAACGTTCGACTGTTCTATCGTTCGACGTTCGACGTTCAGTTGTTCGACGTTCGACGTTCGCCTGTTCGCCGTTTCAACTGTTCAACACAGCTACACTCCGACTGTCTGTAGTTGCTGCATCGCTTCGGCAATGTTGATTCCCAATTTCTCGGCGACACGGTTCCCGTAGTCTTCATCGGCGCGAGCAAAGTGGCAGAGCTGACGGAGTTGCACTTCTTTCCGTGCCTGACCCAACACCCCGGCGATTCGAGTGGCGAGACGATCACGATGTGCGTCGTCAAACATTCGGTACAGATTACCTGCCTGCGTGAAGTTGTCGTGATCGACGGTGGAATCGTAGCGATCGACAACCGCCTGACCAATGTCCCAAGCAGGATCCCTATGCTCTGATTGCGGCATGGGCGAGCCATCGCGTGTGTTCGGCCAATAGTTCGGCGCACCGCCGTAGTGGATGGCGGACGCATGCGCACCGTCGCGGACGTAGTTCATGACGGGGCACTTTGGCTTATTCACCGGAATCTCATGGTAGTTGACGCCTAGGCGGTACATGTGTGTATCCGCGTAGCTCATGAGGCGTGCCTGCAGCATCTTGTCCGAGCTGGGTCCGATTCCGGGAACTAGTGCACTCGGTTCGAACGCGGCCTGTTCGACTTCGGCGTGATAGTTCTCGGGGTTACGATTTAGCTCGACAATACCAACCTCGATCAAGGGGTAATCGGCGTGCGGCCACACCTTTGTGAGGTCGAACGGATTCCACTTGAACGACTGAGATTGTTCTTGTGTCATGATCTGGATGCAGAAACGCCAACGCGGGTATTCGCCGCGTTCGATCGCTTCGAATAGGTCGCGTTGATGTGTTTCTCTGTCCGCACCGATGAGGCGAGCAGCTTCATCGTCCATGTAGTTTTCTATACCCTGCATGGTTTTGAAGTGGAACTTGCACCAGACGCACTCACCTGTGGCGTTTATGAAGGAGTACGTGTGTGAACCGTAGCCATTCACATTGCGAAGACTCTTTGGGATGCCTCGGTCCGAAAAGAGGATCGTAACTTGGTGCAGTGACTCGGGGCACTGCGACCAGAAATCCCACTGCATATCCATATCCCGTAGGTTGCTCTTGGGATCGCGTTTCTGTGTGTGAATGAAGTTGGCAAACTTATATGGATCCCGGATGAAGAACACGGGAGTATTGTTCCCCACCATGTCCCAATTGCCTTCTTCAGTGTAAAACTTGAGTGCAAACCCGCGCACGTCACGTTCGGCGTCCGCGGCGCCACGCTCGCCAGCCACCGTTGAGAAGCGAAGGAAGATATCGCTTTTCTTTCCGACTTCATTGAGAAAAGCGGCTTTGGTGTACTTGGTTACATCGTTCGTGACCGTGAACGTGCCGTGCGCGGCCGACCCTTTCGCATGCACGACACGCTCAGGAATCCGTTCGCGATTGAAATGCTGCATTTGCTCGAGGAGCTGGACGTCCTGCATCAACACGGGGCCTCGCGGGCCAGCCGTCATCGCCTGTTGCTCGCCG
>JAZDDD010000217.1:0-4713 GCA_036679545.1 Gemmatimonadota bacterium
GTGATCGCCATGCCAATGCGTGTTGAGGACGAATCGGACATCCTGGTCTGTAACGGTTCGTATGGCAGCCTGAATCTTTTCTGTCAGTGGAGCAAACTGATCGTCAACGATAAAGGCACCGTCCGGGCCAACGGACAACCCGATGTTCCCGCCGCGGCCTTGCAGTAGATAGATCCCGGGGGCCACGACAGTGGTGCTTATTTCAACGTCGTCGAGGTTTCGTTGGGCCGCGCATGGTACGGCCGCCATGAATAACATGGATCCGAGAAGCAAACGGTAACGCCGCATGGTTGTTCCCCCAAAATTATGATGGTCTGGTGCCTGAGAACTTAGTTTAGCTAACGGGCCTCGGCGAGGAACGCGAAGCGCGATGAGAGATCGTACGTGCCAACTTTGCCGAGCCCGGGTTCCGTTTCGTCGAGGATCTTGTTGAGCGATTTGCCACTGACAAACGGCGGGCGAGGAGGTGGCAGCGTTTCCATTGTTTGATTGAAGCGTATGGCCTTGAATTTTTTCCCGATTGTCTCTGTGAGTTCGGCGATGTTCTCATGTACCACCGGCTTCATTTTGTCTGCAAGTCCAGAGAATTCAGTGTCTCCCGGTCGCGCTGTGAAACGATGTACCTTTGGCAGCTCGTAGAAGTAAAAATCTACGAAGGATTCATCGAGGGGTTCCTTGATATCCGCGAGCGCGCTTCGGGCCTCCTGTCGGATAGACTTATTTCGACTCGACATTTTCGCCGTTTGTCTCAGTGTGAGCCGATCCACTGTCTCCATTTGGTCGGGCCGACCCGAAACGATCGCGGCGGACCAGCTGTAGGGGATTTGGATGGATCGGTCGGCATCGACGTAACACCGCATACCGTCATCTTCGAATACAAAGCGGCGGAGCCGGTGGCGCCGGGATAGTACCGTCAGTGACTTTCCCTTGATAATGCGGACGTGCGCCCCGGCGCTTTTGAGCTGTCGGGCCGTTTGCTGGAGTTCGGACAAGTCGCTGCTGGCAAACCAAATCGTTGATGATGGATAATTGGCCTTCACTCGTACCTCTGCCGCCGAGAGACCGAAGATGGGGCCCAGATCAGCGATATCCAACTCGTCGTGTGGTGGCGACGACAACAGCAGAAACGGCTCCGACATCTGTGGCCTATCCGTTACGGGATTGAAGGGCGGCTATATGCCCAATATAGTGCCTTATATAGAGGAAGAGCTAAAGACGTTGCGGAGGGCTGCTCCAAGTGCCTACGCCCCGCCGGTGGCTCAATATCCCACAGCTCATTAACATCCCATCATGACCTTACAACGTTTTGGCCACGGCTACGATTCGCACCTGTTTGGCGCCAACCGGAGACTGCTTCTTGGCGGTGTCGAGATACCGCATACCTCGGGTCTGGTGGGGCACTCCGATGGCGACGCGGTGGCGCACGCGGTCATCGATGCGTTACTCGGCGCAGCGGCAATGGGCGATATTGGCACGCTGTTCCCCAATTCCAACGAGCGATGGAGGGACGCGGACTCGATGGAGTTGCTGCGCGAAGTCAAAAGAAGAGTCATTGCGGCAAATTACATGATCGTGAATGTGGATGTGACCATCATAACCGAGGCTCCAAAAATCGGCCCGTTCGTCCAGCAAATGAAGACGAACATTGCGGAGGCGATTGGCATTTCCGTCGGTGGTGTATCCGTAAAGGCAAAAACAAATGAGGGTATGGACGCGGTAGGCGAAGGGCGGGGCATCGTTGTGCACGCCGTGGCCTCGCTGGCAGGAGCTTGACGTACCTCGAGCAGTTCAACCCGCTTTGATTTACGTGGTCATCGGTGTACTGGCCGCACTCGAAAACATTTTCCCTCCCATTCCGGCTGATACCGCCGTTGCCTTCGGTGCCTTCCTGTCCGGCACCGGTCGAATCTCGGCCTGGAGTGTATTCGCGTTTACCTGGATCGGAAACGTTGCGTCGGCCGTTGGGACATATTTGGTTGCCCGCCATTTGGGCCGACCTTTTTTTCACAGTAGGTTTGGCGAACGACTCCTGAAACCCACAGCGCTACAACGACTCGAGGTGCTTTACAAGAAGTACGGCACGTGGGGAATCTTCTTCAGTCGTTTTATCCCTGCCCTGCGGGCAGTTGTTCCTCCGTTCGCGGGTGTTGCCAACGTGGGGGCCGTTAGAGCGGTTGTGCCCATGGCAGTCGCATCCGCCATTTGGTACGGTGCCATTACGTACCTTGCTGCGACGGTCGTGCGGGAGTTTGATGAAATCAAGAGGTTGATACTTCAGTTCAACCGCATCGGTGCCATGATCCTTGGTGCGTTGGTTGTTTCCGGAATTGGGTGGTGGTTCCTGAGACGTCGGAGAGTAAGACCGGGCGGCAATGGTGAGTGATGTCGAGCGTACGGCTCGGACATTTTGGTTAGAGGGGTTTCGCGATTATCTCACGTTGGAGGCTGGGCTTCAGCCTAACACCGTAGAAAGCTATTCACGAGACATACGGCGGTTGGTCGCGTTTGCCGTGTCACAGAACGTGCAGCAACCGGCTGGTGTGTCCCTCGATCTTCTTCGCAAGCTTCTTCTGCATCTGAAAGATCTCGGCTTCGCGGCGACGAGTATCCGCCGTCAAATTTCGGCGATACGAACTTACTTCCGTTTTTTGGTGAGTGAAAAAAATGTCGCGCACGATCCGAGTCGAGAACTTGACCTGCCGAAGACCTGGCGTACGCTCCCGGACGTGTTGACCATAGACGAGATGGAATCGTTGCTTGCTGCCCCGAATCCCGACCTGCCAATGGCTTGGCGCGATCGGGGGTTGTTAGAGCTCGCATACGGTACTGGCGTTCGCGTGTCGGAACTCGTTGGGCTAGACCTGTCGTCACTTTGGTTTGATGAGGCTTTGATACGTGTCATTGGTAAGGGTGACAAAGAACGCATTGTCCCAATTGGTAGGCGGGCCGTTGGTGCGGTGGCGATTTACCTACGAGAGGTACGGCCAACCATCGACAAGGGGCGGTCAGAGGGACGACTCTTCTTGAACACCCGTGGCGGGCCGCTCAGCAGAGTCGGTGCATGGGGCATCGTAAAACGCTGCGCGCAACTCGCGGGGATAAAAAAGACGGTTACTCCCCACACGTTGCGTCATACGTTTGCAACCCATCTCTTGGAGAGAGGCGCCGACTTACGAGCGCTTCAAGAGATGTTGGGGCACGCAGACGTATCGACAACGCAAATCTATACGCATGTGGATAGGGACTATTTGCGCAAAGTCCACAGACAGTATCACCCGCGTGGGTGAGTTATTCCCCTCTCAACGCCACCACCGGGTCAACCGTGCTTGCTCGATAAGCCGGTATGTAACACGCAACCAGTGCGACCGCAGTTAGGCCCAGGCTCACGGCGAAAAGAGTTGTCGGGTCGGAGGGGCTGATCTCGAAGACCATTCCCTCCAGAAAACGTGACAGGGCTAGGCTACCTGCGACCCCGACAAGTACCGCCACGCCAATCAAAGCCGCTGCTTGCCTTACGATCTGTCCGGCCACGGTGGATCCACGGGCACCGAGCGCCATCCGAACGCCGATTTCCTTTGTACGTTGGTTCACGGAGTACGACATCACGCCGAAGATGCCAATGCACGCTAAGAGGATGGCCATCCCTGCGAACGATCCAAGCGCTATCATTGAAAAGCGGGCCTGCGCCAGCGAATCGGCGAAATATGAGTCCATCGTTCGCACGTTGAAAACGGGTAGATTGCGATCCATTGCCAGTACTTCTCGGCGCAGTGTGTTGGCCACGGTTGTTGGATCGTTGGCTGTTCTGAGAACGATCGTCATGTCGTTGAAGCTCTGGAACTGCCGATGGTTCCAGTACAACATGGATCGTGGTAGTTGAGTGGGGCCGCCATGTCGAATGTCGCCAACGACACCGATGACTTCGGCAACCAAGGTGTCATTCCACGGCATCGATATCGTCTTTCCAAGAGGATCTTGGTTGGGCCAAAACTCTTCAGCTACAAATTGGCTTACGACAACCCCCATCGGTCCCTCTGGTGCATCTCTATCGTCAAACAGCCGTCCCGCAACCAACGGGATGCCCATTGTGGTGTGGTAGTCAGGGTGAATCCACCGTATGTCGGCGATGGGTAGTTCGCCGGCAGGAGGGATTGGGCGATCGTTCACCCAAAAGGATGTGCCTGTTCCCGCGCCGGCCAATGGGAGCCATGTGATGGCGCTTGCTGCAGTGACGCCAGGGAACGTGCTGGCGCGTTCCACCAACTCATCGAACCATTGCACGCGCTCTATCGTAGTTGGATAGTTGGAACTCGGCAATTGAATTTGTACTGTCAGGAGATTAGCGGTGTCGAATCCCACGCCAACATCGTGGAGCCGAGTGAAACTCTTAATGAGCAACCCCGCTCCCGTCAGCAGTATCAATGACAATGCAAACTCCGCAATGATTAAAGCGTGACGTGTCCGAGCATGAGTCGGACCGGCGCCTGCGCGGTTGCCGGTTGACGCAACGACGCGGCCCACTGCTGACCGCGAGACTTTCCAGGCCGGGAGGATACCGAACAGCGCACCCGTCACAAGCGCTGCCATGAACGTGAAGAGCACGATAGGAACACCCACCTGGATCTCTTCGAGCCGTGGCAAGTTTGTTGGACCGAGAGCTACGAGTCCCTTGACGACCAACCAGGTCACAAACAAACCCGCGGCGCCGCCGGC
>JAZDDD010000218.1:0-9692 GCA_036679545.1 Gemmatimonadota bacterium
CGTTCACCCTGTCCACGTTGAGGCAGTGGCGAACGTTATTGGTCGCTCTGAAGTCGCGACGACAGTCGGGCTACTGGGTGCGATACTGTGTGCTCGGCGTTTTCGATCAAGATGGGGTTGGAGTCGTTCATTCTGGCTTGCAGCTGTACTGAGCCTCTTGGCCGTCTCGCTCCTTATGAAGGAAAACGCTGTTGTGCTACTCGGTTTACTCCTTTTGGACGAGTTGTCGGAGGGCGACGCGAAGAGTCTCGTCAAGAATTTGAGCATGTATCTGGCGGTGGCGACCGTCACGTTGGCGTGGCTTTACCTCTGGCGAGGGGTGGCGGGGCAGTTTGTTGCAAGTAGCCAAACAGCGGCCCTACGTAACGTGCCACATTTTGAACGTCTATCAACGATGTTTCCAGCCTACTTGGACGTGTCCCGTCTTTTGTTCTGGCCGGCATCGAGCGTTGGCCGTGGCTGTGGCCGTCTTCGCCTCTGTCATCACCTTTGCACCAGCGTCCAATCTGATTTTCTCCTCCGGTGTGCTGCTCGCCGAACGCAGTCTTTACCTGGCGGTGTGGGCGCCGGCGGTTGTGAGCGGTTGGCTGGTCTGGCGTGCCTCGGTGGGTCGGTGGAGACTGCCGATGACCGCAACACTGGGAGTGGTGACGTTGGTTTTCGCCGCCCGCGCCGTGCAACGAGTACCGGATTGGCAATCCACAGAGCAGATAGTTACAACCTCGTTTGCCGAAGACCCGGAGAACTACCGTGCGCATCTTCGCGTCGGAAGTTTGTTGTTGAAGGCGGGAGACAGTTCGGGAGCACTCGCTCAATGGCTGGTGGCGGGCGAGATTTTTCCGGATGATCCGTTTGTCACTCTGGTCACGAGTCCGCTGGCGCGGGATCTTGGGCGTCTTGGTTTGGCCTTCAGAGAGGCCGAGAGAGGGCTCGCCGATGGTGTGGAGTACCCCGAACTCATCCGTTCGGCCGTTCGTGCTCGGCTGACCGCCGGTTTTGGCGACTCCGCTCTGGCCGCTGCACGTATTGGTGTTGAACGGCACCCAATGGCGCCGATGGCATCAGAGTCGTACGCCGAAGTCTTGCGGTCTGTCGAATCATCACCTTGGCGTGTCTCATTTGCCCGCGCTCGTGACGATTGGATCCACGGCCAGCTTGGTACGGCGTCACAAAACCTCCGCACCGGTTCACGTGCGGTGTCGATCGTTGTGATCGACTCATCGGAGTGTTGGGATATTTCCCAGACGATGCCGCTCCTCGAGATGTTGACGGCAGATTGGGCCGAGCGGGTGAGACAGCGGGTGGTTCAGGCCGGCTCATGCACCCTACCCTGAATGACGATAACCTTAGCGTCCGTGACATGTAGGATGTAGATGTCGCCATGCGTTTGGGTTCCGGTGCCTCGATTGCGTCTGGCCGAACCCATTGCACATTGAGTCTGTACCTGCAGGACGCCTGTTTTGTCGGGTCCGTCTTGAGAAGGATAAGTCTTTGTCGTTAAAGCGTTTAGAGGCACTGCGCGGCCAGGCACGGAGATTGCTCCCGTAGGCGCTACGTCCCTGAACAGGTGCAGTACGGCAGAGCTTTGTCATTTCAAACATGTGGAGGAAGTACAATGTCGGATCGTAAGGGTTTCACCCTAATTGAACTGTTGATCGTCGTGGTGATCATCGGGATTTTGGCGGCCATCGCCATTCCGAAATTCGCCAACACCAAAGAGAAGGCCTACATCGCCTCGGTGAAATCGGATCTGCGGAACCTGATTACTGCGGAAGAGTCCTATTTCTCCGATAACATTGCGGCCGGATACGGCGCAATCGGCGACTTAGGTACCGCATACAACACATCACAAGGCGTGACCGTTGTTGTGAGCAACAACTCAGGGCTTGGTTGGCAGGCCGTTGGCACGCACACCGGGACCACCACGACGTGCTCAGTCTCCATCGGTGACCGGGCTGTCGCGAATACTGTTAACGACGGTGAGCCAATCTGTACCTGAGTCGGTACAATCATCGAAGGACTTTTCGTTTTGGGGCGGCGGAGCCAGGCTCTACCGCCCCATCTTGGTTTCTGCGAGAGATGCGCAAGAGGCCACGCGGCCAGACGGTCGCGAGAGCTTGCGACTTAGCAGGAAAGAGTAGGAGCTGTTTATGTCGGGCAGTAAGGGATTCACGCTAATAGAGTTGCTGATAGCTGTAGTCATCATTGGTATCTTGGCGGCCGTGGCCATTCCGAAGTTTGCGAATACCAAAGAGAAGGCCTACAAGGCCAACATGAAGTCTGATCTTCGGAATATGGCATCCGCGCAAGAAGTATATTTGTATGATCATGCCACCTATTACGCAGGCACAGTACCAAATGCGCAGCTTGCGTTTGCGCCGTCGTCGGGCGTTACCTTGACGCTGACGGGTGTGTCGTCGGGCGGTTGGGCGGCAAGCGCCGCGCACTCAGGTATACCTGGCGTAGCATGCGGATTGTATGTGGGTAACGCAGGCCCTCCCGCGCCCGCCACGGTGGAAGGCTTAATCGCCTGCGACCCTTAGATAGGTCTTATGATGTTAGGCGGCGGAACGGATTCTGCTGAAAAAACGGAGTGATGTAGTGAGCGGAGGCGAGATGGATCTCGCCTTTTTTTGTTGCCCGTTGACTTGCTTTGGCTACTCCTCCGCAGATGAATCGGCGACTGTCCGCGTTTTTTAGCCGCCACTACCAAGTGCCACGAGTCCTATAGTGACTCGTCATGCTCATCGCATCCAAAACCGGTTTTTCCCTGCTAGAGGTGCTCGTTGCGCTGGTCATCCTTACGGTTGGTGTGTTCGCTGCCGCGCGGTCCCTTGCCGTCATGAACCACGCGTTGGGGGCGGCTACAATTCTCACGCGAGTTGCGCTCCTTGGGACCAGCCAAATGGAAATACTCCTCGCTCAAGGGTGTGAAGCGGCCAACGCCACCGGTGAAACCTGGAGTGGTGGCGTGAGTACACGTTGGTTTGTTCAATCGACGCCCGGTTCGGTTCGGCTAAGTGTTGTTATGGGTTATCCGCTCGATTATGCGAATCGAGTGGATTCAATTGTGCATGTACTGTCGTGTCCCGATGAAGTCTGAGCCGGGATTCTCGCTGGTAGAACTTCTCATCGCTCTGGTCATCGGGAGCGTCGTGGCGGCGTCCGCCACCGGTCTACTCTTACGCGGTTTTCGTTCCTTTAGAGAGCAGACGGACCGTGCCACTCTTGACGCCGGTGTTCGGCAATCGGCCGCGTTATTTCAGGCTGAATTCCGGGGGTTGGATACGCGTGATAGCGTTCGGCCGGATCTCATCTCGGGACAGTCCACGTCCATCATCTATAAACCTATGCGGACGCTACGGTTTCTTTGCCGTAGCGCTGACACCGCGAAGTCGGTGGTGACCACATGGCCGCGCTTCTTGGGTTCACGGGATGTTCGGCCGGATCTCGACTCGGTCTTGCTACTGGTGATTGCGGTCGATGGCGAATATTGGATCGGCGGTGACCTGGTTCAGGTGAGTCCGGGAGCCTGCCCGGGTAGAGCCCCCGGGGTTGCCCTCAAGCTGAATGGGGTCACCGCAGAGCAACTGGTGGCGCTGTTGCCCGGGGCAGCGGTTTTGGGGGGCGAGGTCTCAGAGATCAAAAGCTATAGCGATAGCCGAGGCACGTGGTGGCTCGGGATGCGCCGGTATCAGAAGGCGGCTGGCCGGTGGCCGGCCATTCAACCTGTCTTAGGCCCTCTGGCTCCTGAAGGTCTCGTCATCTCCTACCTCGACGCCGCCGGTGGTTTAGTGACGGATCACACAGATGTGGCACGAATTCGGGTAAGGATTACACATGAGCTTGCCGATCCTTTTGCGCGTCGGAGGGATCGTGAATCCGTGGTGGATGTTGCGCTTCGCGGCAGGGGTTTCACCAGGTGACGCGCGGCTTTGCCCTACCGGTGACGCTAGTCGCCATGGTCGTCATTGGCGGTTTGGTAGCCGCCGTCCTGTTTGTAGCCATAGTTGGGCGACGTTCCGGCGGGGCAGCGTTAGAAGTTGTGCGTGTGCAGTTTGCCGCGGAAGCGGCGGCTCACCGAGTGGCTGGGGACCTGTCTCCCTCAGGGGACTTGTCCCCTTTAACGGCCACGTCGATGCCGGTTTCAGACGCTGCACTGACGGTCGGGGGCGGGCAACTAACACGTTTCGGATCGTCCGTTTGGTTAGTTGATGCGGTCGAATCCGGTGAGAGGTTTGGTGCGCTTCGGCGTGCGGGACTCCTGCTTGTATCGCGGCCAGTTAATGTGTTGCTACGTAAGGGTTTAGTCACAACCGGACCAGTTTCGTTGAGCGGCGTCAGTGGCGTGGACCTGTTTGGTGCCGAAGCCGGAGAGGGTTGTGGAGTGTCGGTTGCTGATTCGCTGCCGGGCGTGTTGGATTTTGGTTCCGTCCGGCGTGAGTCGCTCAACCAGTGGTTAGGGCTGGCTACGAAAACGTTTCCGGGTGGCGCGTTGATTTCGCCTCAACCGGAGTTGAGAGGCGGAGTTTGTAACAAAACTGTTGTGTCAAATTGGGGTGACGCGACTGATCCAATGGGGGTTTGTCGCGACTTCTTTCCGGTGGTGGGCGTGTTTGGGGATGTGACAGTTGACGGAGGTCAGGGCCAGGGTGTCCTGGTGGTTACAGGCAACCTGACTGCTCGCGCTGGTTTTCACTTTCGTGGCCTGGTTGTTGTTGGGCGCAGTTTGGTGCTAGAGGGTGGTGCGCGCATGTTGGGAGCGGTTCAGGTCGATGATTCCCTTGACGAGGGCTCGACTTTGGTGGACAGTCAGATTGCGTACTCAGGGTGTGTGCTGCGTCAGGCTCTGTCTGACTTCGGGTTGGTTTCGCCCTTGGAGGAGCGGGGGTGGTTTCAGCCCTACTAGAAGGCGTAAGTCGTAGTATTGATGGGACTTGTTTGTGGTGGGTTAAAGTAGCTTAGAGCTTGACAAAATTACGGGTCGGTCCTACTGTATTGACCCGTTCAGGGCACTTATCTCGTTATCACGTGGGAAGATATGGCTCTTTTTGGGCTAGGGAAGCGACAAACGACGGTTGGACTCGATGTTGGCAGTGGATTGATCAAGCTGGTGGTGGTCGATCACAGCCGCGGCGAGCCCGAACTCACTCATGTAGCGGTGACGCCAGTATTGGCTGACGCCATCGTTGAGGGTGAGGTCATGGATCCGGGTGTGGTGTCTGATGCCATCCGCGGACTATTTGCTACTGCGGGAGTAAAACAGAAGCACGTGGCCGTGGCGGTTGGTGGTCGAGACGTCATCATTAAGAAGATCCAAGTGGACCGCATGAAAGTGAGCGATGCGGCCGAAGTGGTGCGGTGGGAGGCTCAACAGCACGTTCCATTCGACATCGAAGGTGTCGAGCTGGATTTCCAGGTGCTGGATCCGGATGGTGATGGTCTCCAGATGGATGTGCTTCTGGTCGCCGCCAAGCGAGAGTTGGTTGAGACCAAGGTCACTTTGTTACGAGATGCGGGTCTTCAGCCCGTCATCGTGGACGTCGATGCCTTTGCGCTCCACAACGCGTTCGAATTGAATTATCCGGAAGCCATGGAAGGCGTCGTGGCAGCGGTGAACATCGGTCACGAAGTGACCAACGTAAATATTCTCGACTCTGGTGTTCCCTTGTTAACGCGGGATCTCAGTGTTGGTACAAGAAAGTTCCGTGAAGATTTGCAGCGTGAGCATGGCATATCCGCTGACGAAGCCGACGCGATTCTCGTAGGTGGGCAGCGCACGCCTGAGCTTGATCGGTGCGTGCAATCCCGCGGTGAAGAAATTGCTGTTGGGGTAGAGCGGGCCGCCGCGTTCCTTCAGGCGGCCAGTCGTGACGCGCAGGGAATTCAACGAGTGTACAACTCCGGTGGCGGGGCCAGGATTCCCGGTCTCACCGAGGTATTGAGCAACCGGTTGGGTATGCAGGTTGACGTGGCAAATTCCATTCAACGACTGCGTGTCCGTGATGGTGTGTTTGACACAATGAATGTAGACGAGGTGGCGCCCTTGTTGATGTTGGGCGTCGGACTCGCCATGCGGCGTTAGGCCGGGAAGGGGCTGACATGATTCAAATCAACCTGCTTCCGGGCCCGAAAAAACGCTCGGTCGGGTTTTCGATGCCGAAATTCGGCGACCTGGTGACGTCGGTTAAAGACCCGATGCTGATGGGGGCGGGAGCCGCCGTTGCCGTGTCGGCACTTTTCATTGGCGGGACGTGGTTTCAGCAAAAGCAGCATATGAACAACCTTCGACCCACGGTGCAGGACCTGAGGGTCGAACATCGGAACTACCGGACACTCATCGGGGAAAAGCGCCGCATGGAGCTGCTGCGCGATTCGCTTCTCACACAGTTGGAAGCCATTCGTGAAATCGATCAGGATCGTTACGTGTGGCCACACATCTTGGAGGAAGTCACACGCGCCGTACCCGATTTTACGTGGCTCGTGAATTTGGACTTCATCCCGTCAACTGTCCCGATTGACCCTATTACCGGCGTTGCGGCGGAAAACGCGCGACCACCGGTGCGGTTCAGCATTGAAGGACGAACGTCCGACATTCAGGCGTACACACGCTTTTTTAGACAACTAGGTCAGTCACCGTGGTTCACGGATATGCGGCTGGGAGCTACGCAAACGGTTCAAGAACAGGAACGTCCTATTACTTCGTTCCAAATCGAAGGGACCTATCGTGTGGCCGATTCGGCATTTATCAGGACGATTCCCGTCACCGAGAGCATTCGGTAGGAGGGGAATATGGCGCTAACGAATAAAGACAAACAGCAACTCTACTTCCTCATGATCGTGGCGGCTGTCGCAGCCGGAGCTGCATTCTGGTTCTGGGTACGTACACCGATGATTGAGGAAGCCCAGGCCTTTGAGACCGAGATCGACTCACTGCGGATCAACATCGATTCGGCACGCGCAGACCTAGCGCGTGGCACGGTCCAGCAATTGCGAGATCGTGTTGGTGCATACGAGCGGAGTCTCGATCTGATGAGACGGTTGGTCCCCGACGAAAATGAAGTCGCCAACCTCATCGACCAGGTCTCGACACAGGCCCAGTTGCGCGGTGTCAACGTGACCGAACTGGGACCGTTGGATCCGGAATTCGAAGTCCCGTTCGAGGTGCATCGGTATCGATTCACTGTCGAAGGGACGTATGACGAAATTGGGGAATTCCTTGCCGATATTGCCTCGCTCGATCGAATAATCGTTCCGTATGACTTTGGTATCGATATTCTCAACGACTCATGCTCAGGACAGCAAGACAACGAAACGTGTCTCACCGCAACCTTCCTGCTGCGTACATTTGTGAAGACAAATGCCGAGGCCGTGTTTGGCGCGGGAGTGAGTCCGTGACCAACCGTGTCCTGATCCTCTTTTCGTTGGCAAGCGTGCTCGTGGTCGTCGGATGTGGTACCGAACCGGTGCCAGCCACACCCACGCCGCCGTCATTCGCGCAAACTCCGGGTGACGAACCAACGCAGTCCCAGTCCACGGCGTTGAACCGCGAAGTATTTTCGTATCGCGGTTCGGTGAGAGACCCATTCCGGTCCCTTATGAGTGCCAATGACGCCAACCTACGGCCGTTCTTCGAAGATTTACGGCTCGTTTCAGTGCAATACGACGGATCCGTTCCGGCCCGCAGCGTTGCAATACTACGGGACACAACGCTGAACGATCGGTACACGATCAAGGTCGGCGATCGTTTGGGTAGGCTCCGGGTAACCGAGATCCGACCCGGTCAAGTCATTTTCACCCGTCAGAACCTGGGTGTGTCGGAGCAAGTGCTTTTAGAAACGCGCCGTCGCGGCCAAGGGGGATTAGAATGAAGCGCTCACTTTTATTAACCGTCGTGGCGACGCTGGTGGCAACACCGAGTATCGTTTCGGCCCAACTGAGTGTCACGGATGCACCACCGGTCGTCGTTGCGTCGGCACGTGTCGAGAATGTTACGGCAATCAGTGTTGTACCCGCGCCCGGTAACGCAATCGTTGTTATTGACGTGAGCGGTGCCGTCGATGTACAAGACTTTCTTCTTGAGTCTCCATCGAGGGTTGTCATTGATGTCGTCGGAGCGTCTTTGCGCGCTCCTTCCGCCATGTATGATGGCCAGAACCGCGGGGGCATCGTAGACATCCGGTACTCGCAGTTTCGCTCAGACGTGGTTCGCATCGTGTTGGAGCTTGAGGCGCTCAAAGAGTATCAACTCGAATATCGCGACGGCGCCATCAGAGTTGCCATGGCAACGGACAATGGATTCCGTCCATGGTCTTCCGGTGAAACGATGAGCGCACCCGCAAATGCGACCATCCTCGAGCAGTCGAAAGAGGTCCCGTTCCAGTCCCAACAACCGCGAATTACTGTGTCGTGGGACTCCGCCCACATCCAAGACGTTATCGCCGGCTTCTCTGCGTTCTCTGGTAAGTCCATCATCACCGGACAAAACATCGATATCACGGTCTGGGCGGAAATTATCGATCAGCCGTGGGATGTTGCAATGAAAGAAGTCCTCGAGGTGAACGGTCTGCGGGCTGTTGAGAATGCCTCGGGCGTTATCGTCGTCACCGACGCCGGTTATGAGGCCGCGCGGGATTCGCTGGAGCCAAAAGAAACACGAGTTGTCCAAGTCAATAACAAGACTGCGGCAGGTATTGCGGCCGCGCTCAGCGCGGTCATGGAGAACCGTGGTGGAACCGTCATCGCTGACACCGCCACCAACCAGTTGATCATCACCGATTCCCGCAATCGTATCGCGTCGGATATTGAACTCGTTCGACAATTGGATATTCCGAGTGCACAGGTGTCAATTCAAGCCAAGCTCGTTTTTGTCGATAGAACGGAAATCGAGGAACTGGGAGTACAGTACGACCTGGGCAATCCTGATCAGTTTTTCAACTCTCTTGTCCAACGACCGGATCCAGCGTCTGCAACGCCCATTGACACCGATGGAGACGGTGTTCCAGACGCAATAGCCGCCACGGAAACGTTTCCAGAGAATGTCAATATCATAGATCTCGGGGGCAATTCGCTCTCTGCAGTCGGCAACGCGCAAGCGTTGTTAACCAACTCGCCGGCGTTGCAACTGATTTTTTCAACAGCAATCGGCAACTTCAACCTCACGTCTTTTGTCCAGGCATTGCAACAGGTGGAACTTGCCGACCTACAGGCGGAGCCGCTGATTACCACGGTTGAGAACACGACAGCGAGCATTTTGGTTGGTGAGCGGACGCCAATCCGCGTGATTGATGCAGGCGCGCAACAGGCGCAACAGGGGCAGGAGCCGGTTGCAACGATTCAGTTCGAGGAAACCGGTATTAGACTGGATGTCACACCGCAGGTCACGGCCGCGGGACAGGTGCTCATGCGCATCCACGTTGAAAACTCATCCATTCGTGATGCGCCGGTGGATGCCGGATTCACGTTCCAAACCCAAGAAGCCGATAACCAACTATTAGTTAACGATGGGGAAACGGCCGTCATTGGCGGACTAACTGTGACTCAAGTCACGGCAGTCAAGAGTGGCATCCCATTCCTTGTCGATCTGCCCATCATTGGCAGTGCATTCGGCTTCTCCACTCGCCGTGAACAACGTCGTGACCTTTTGATCTTGGTGACGCCCACTATCACAGCGAATCCGGCGGCAGCCGCTC
>JAZDDD010000219.1:0-2448 GCA_036679545.1 Gemmatimonadota bacterium
GTTTTGGTGACGCACGATCCGGAATTGGCCGGACGAGCACGACGTGTCGTACGTCTGAGTGGTGGTGAGGTCGTGGAGGACAAGCTGAACGCCGGGCCGGCATGAGCAACGCTTTTGCGTTTCGCCACGCATGGCGGGAAGGGAAAAAAACCTGGCGCCGAGTGGGGTTGTATATGGGCTCGATCACGCTCGGTGTGGCCGCGTTAGTGGCCATCAATTCCTTCCGCACAAATATCCTGACATCGATTCAAGCAGAATCGAGAAATTTGCTCGGTGCCGACTTAGAGGTACACAACAACTCGTCGCTACCGGAAGAGATCACGATCACACTCGACTCGCTCGAGACGACCGGCATTCTCGTCTCATACGTCACGAGCGTTGCAACGATGGCAGTAGCCCCCGGAACAGAATTTTCACGGTTGGTCCAGGTGAAGGCCATCGAAGGCGGGTTTCCTTTTTACGGTGAGATCGGCACCGAACCGGCAAGTGCGTGGGACGCGTTTCCGAGCGGCCAGTTGGCGGTGGTCGATCCCGCCGTGACGGTTGAACTGGACGTCGGTGTTGGGGATACGATTCTCATCAACAATTTCCCCCTCACCATTGCGGGGGTCATCACCACATCGCCAGGGGAGATCAGTCTGCGGGGCGCCATCGGCCCTCGCGTCTTTATTGCGGCACGACACCTCGCCAGTATGAACCTGATTCAACTCGGCAGTCTTGCGCACTACCAAGCGTATCTCAAAATCGGCGAGCCCGATGCGGTGCAGGCTGTTATCGACCACATGCGCCCCGACTTCCGACGATTGGATATCGGTTACGACACGGTGGCGGAGCGGGTAAACAATTTGACCGAAGCCGTTACGAATATGACGCGGTTTCTGGGTCTGGTAGGACTCGTCGCGCTCCTGTTAGGAGGAGTCGGTGTTGCGAGTGCGATTCACGTATTCATTAAGGAACGTTTGGATACCGTTGCCGTCCTTCGGTGTATCGGCGCAACGCAACGCACCGTCTTCACTGCATACGTCCTGCAAGCCACTGCTCTCGGTTTGGGAGGTGCATTGGCCGGTGTTATGCTCGGGGTCGTCGTTCAGCAAATCTTACCGGGGATTTTGGGCGGGTTCATCCCCGTTGATGTCGGTACGTCGATCGATTGGTGGATGGTAGCAGTTGGATTATTGCTCGGCGTATGGGTTGCGGGGATCTTTGCGGTGTTACCGTTACTCGCCATACGAGACATCCCCCCACTCCGCGCGCTGAGACGGGCGTTCGAACCTACGAAAACACGTTTGGGGGCTCCTCGGATCGTAGCCTTTGTGGGGCTCGCAGCCTCCGTTGTCGCCATCAGCGTATGGCAAGCACCCCGCCCGGATATCGGTTTGGCGTTCGCGGTAGCGATATCGTTCACAACAGGGATGTTGTGGCTGACGGCATTGCTTCTTATCAAACTCACGAAACGATTCTTTCCAAAACGCGCCCAATACGTGATCCGACAGGGCGTTGCCAACTTATTCAGACCGCAGAACCAAACCGTTTCAGTGACGATCGCTTTGGGGTTCGGCGCATTTCTGGTCGGGACCATCTACGTCGTGCAACGCAATATCCTCGATCGCTTCGACATCAGTTCCGACATCACTCAACCGAATCTGACGGCGTTTGATATTCAACCCGATCAACGCGACAGCGTCGTCAATCTGTTTGCTAACGCGGGCGCGAACGTAAACCTCACACCATTGATTCCCTCACGGATGACCCATATCAACGGTCGGCCGGTTCTGGATGTGTTGAACGACAGTACGGGCGCGCGCGTACCACGATGGGCCTTGATGCGCGAATACCGACACACCTACCGTGACTCCATCGGGCCGTCGGAACGTTTGCTCGAAGGAGATTGGTGGGACACAAACGGGGGAACCGAATCCAGAGACGCAGATGTGGCTCGCATCAGTATCGAACAAGACCTGGCGGGCGTTCTCCAAGTTGAAATGGGGGATCACATCACGTGGACGGTCCAGGGCATACCTATTGAAACGCAGATCGCAAGCATCCGCGAAGTAAACTGGGCACGACTGAACCTGAACTTCTTTGTCGTGTTCGAGCCCGGTTCCATCAACCACCTGCCGCACTCGACAATCGCCATGGCACGTGTCGAAGATCCGATACAACGCGCAACGATACAACGCGATCTCGTCCGGGGTTTCAAGAATGTATCGGTCGTGGACTTGACGCTGATACAAGACGCCGTCAACCGCATCGTTGGCAAGGTGACGTTGGCCATTCGCTTCATGGCACTTTTCAGTATCGGTAGCGGAATCCTTGTATTGGTAGGCGCCATTGCCACGTCCCGGTTCCATCGCATCCGCGAAAGCGTCCTGTTAAAAACCATCGGCGCCAGCAAGCGTCAACTTCGTCAAATCTTCATGACCGAGTACGCGACCCTGGGAAGCCTGG
>JAZDDD010000022.1:0-4006 GCA_036679545.1 Gemmatimonadota bacterium
ACGGTACGTATGCCGCATCGTATACGCCGACCGCCACCGGCGCGGACAATGTCGTAATCACGTTAGACGGTGGATCGATACTCGGCAGCCCATTCACGAGCAATGTGGGTGCCGGTGTTGCCAACCCTGGGCAGACAACTGCGGACGTTCCGGCCGCGGGTACCGCAGGGTCGCTCACCACCATCACCGTGACGTCCCGTGATGCGGCCGGGAATCTGCTTACGACCGGTGGGGCATCGGTCGTGATCACCGTGACCGGAGCCAACACACGCAATCCGTTGCCGACGGACGTGGGAAACGGGACCTATACCGCGTCCTACACGCCAACCTCGACGGGCACCGACATCGTGAACATCACGCTCAATGGTGGGCCTATCGGTGGCAGCCCGTACATCAGCGTGGTTGGCGCAGGAACCGTTGACGGTGCACTGAGTACGGCAACTGCGCCAGCATCGCTTGTCGCGGGCAACACGAGCGTGATTACGGTGCAGGCCAGAGATGCCAATGGCAACATCGTGACGAGCGGTGGAGCCACGGTGGTGGTATCTGTTGCCGGATCCAACACCACGTCACCGGGTGTGACCGACAACGGTAACGGCACTTATACGGCTAGCTATACACCGACGGTGGCAGGCACAGACAACATCACCATCACGGTGAATGGGACCGAACTCAATACGAGTCCGCTTTCAACCAACATCACTCCGAGCGTGGTGGCTCCTGGTTCCAGCACGTCGGATGTACCGCCGACCGCGACTGCCGGTGCCGTCCTGACGTACACAATTACTGCTCGTGATCAATTTGGGAATGCACTCAGCAATGGCGGGCATGTCGTGGTCGTCAACATCACCGGTGCGAACACTGCCGCACCCACCGTTTTTGACAACGGCAACGGGAGATATAACGCGTCGTACATACCCGGAAACGCTGGCACCGACAATGTCGTCATAACGATGAATGGCGTTGCGATTAGTGGGAGTCCCTACGCCACGGTGATTTCGGCAAGTGCGTTGGATCCGAGTAAAAGTACGGCGACGGTCCCTGCAGGGTCGGCGGGTACGCCCACACAGATTACGGTTCAGTCTCGCGATGCCTTTGGCAATCCGGTCACAACGAGCGGGCAGATAGTCTCGATCACTGTGACGGGTGCGAATTCGACCGCGCCGAGTGTGAGTGACAACGGCGACGGTACATACTCGGCGTCATACGTTCCCACGGTAGCGGGCTCGGACAACGTTGCGATTACGATGAATGCGATAGCAATCGACGGCAGTCCGTACTTCAGTGTGGTAACTGCCGGCGCCGTCAACGCGGCGCAGAGCACCGCGACGGTGCCATCGGGAACTTCGGGCATCAGTACCGCCATCACTGTTCAGGCGCGCGACGTTTTTGGCAATGCCCTGAGTACAGGAGGTGCGACGGTTACGGTATCCGTTACTGGAGCCAACACAGCGAACCCGACGGTCACGGACCTGGCCAACGGTACGTATACGGCTCTACGAACATTACGATTATTTCTCGAGACGCCGCTGGCAATCCGCTGACGACAGGTGGCGCCATCGTTACGTTGTCGGTTTCTGGAGCCAACATCGCAAACCCATTCGTTACCGATATCGGTAACGGAACCTACACTACATCATATACGCCCACGACAACTGGCACAGATATCGTAAACATCACACTCAACGGAGTGATCATCGGCGGGAGTCCGTACGCGAGCGTCGTGGCAGCGGGCGCTGCAGCTGGCGCAACGAGTACTGCTACAGTACCCGGTGCCGTCACGGCCGGAACGGTTTCCACGACCACCGTTCAAACACGTGATGCGAACGGAAATCTGTTGACAGTCGGAGGGGCGGCCGTTTCAGTTACCGTTGCCGGAGCAAACAACGTTGCTCTTGTGGTGAACGGCACCTCTCCCACCGCCAGTCCCTACGCCAGCTCGATTGGGCCATCAACGATCGACGCGGCGTCGAGTACGGCCAACGTCCCGGCATCGGTGACGGCCGGGAATGTCGTCACGTACACCATCGTTGCCCGGGATAGCTTCGGTAATGCGCTCACAACGGGTGGTCACACCGTTGTGGTAACCATAACGGGCGCCAACACGGCGAGTCCGACGGTATTTGACAACTCAAACGGCACGTACACGGCGTCGTATATACCGCTGGTCGCGGGTTCGGACAACGTGGTCATCACGCTCAACACCACGGCCATTAGTGGCAGCCCGTTCACCACCACGGTGAACTGAGCCGAGGCTGGGAAGCCTAGAAACCGCACAAACTTACGTATCCCCAATCGGCACGGAGATTGCCTCAGATGAGGGCAACTCTGCTTAGGACCTCCGACCACGGATGACGGATGCGACGTGCAGTAAAGGCCGTTCTTTGTTTTTCTCTTATACCCCTATTTGCCACTTGTGGCGGTGATGTAGCTGGTATTGGCGAGTTTATCGCCAGCATCACGGTAACTCCCGGGAATCAAAGCCTGGGCGTTTTGGGGCTGACACAGCAATTCGTTGCCACGGCTCGTGACGAATCGAGTGGTGTGCTGAACGGCAAGATAGTCACATGGTCGTCGTCGGCCCCGAACGTCATTGCGATAGATGCTGCCACCGGCCTAGCAACCGCGTTGGGCAATGGCACGGCAACTGTAGCGGCACGCGCGGAGGGTGTTGAGGGAACCGCAACGGTTACGGTGAGTCAGGTTGTGACATCGGTCACAATCACGAGCAACGCGGACCCATTCGACGCCTTACAAGTAACCAAGTCACTGACAGCCACGGCCGCCGATGCGGGTGACAACCCTATTTCATCGGCAGAAATAACATGGGCCAGTTCTGATCCCTCGGTCGTGTCGGTGGATGCGTCCGGGATTGCGACTGCAATCGCAGACGGCGTAGCGACCATTTCCGCGACAGCGAACGGCGTTGGTGACACTGTTCAACTCACTGTTTCGCAAATCGCACGGCGACTTGAAATCACCCAACAGCCGTTGGGCAATGTCTCCAGCGGTGTTGTTCTGCCACAACAGCCCGTCATTCAGCTAACCGATGCCAATGGGTACCCAGTAACGCGGGCTGGCGTACTCGTAAGCGCGTCTATTGTGGCCGGAGGTGGAACTCTGGCCGGCACGGCAAGTGTCGTTACCAATGCTGGTGGTGCGGCGATCTTCACTGATCTGGCAGTTGCCGGAGTCCCCGGCGTTCGGGTTCTCGCGTTTTCCGCACCATCGCTTGCAAACGTTTCGTCGTTGGATGTCGCGATCGACGCGGGGTCAGCAGACCCATCGCAATCATCGGCGACATTCTCTGGCGTTCCCACTGCAGGTCAGCTTATGACGGTCACCATTCAGTTGCGTGATGTCAGTGGCAACAATCTCCTGGGCGGCGGAGACAACGTTGTTGTGACCGTCACCGGCGCGAACGCATTGACCCCACCGGTGACGGACAACGGCAACGGGACGTACACCGCCTCGTTCAGCTCGTCTATGGCAGGTACAAACAACATCGTAATTACGTTGAACGGTGTCGGCATCTCAAGTTCGCCGTTCGTCGCCATCATCTCGCCGGGTCAACCCGATGCGGTCGGCAGCACGGCGGCCGTTCCGAACGGAACTGCGAGCGCGCCGACCGTCATAGCGGTGCAAGCGCGTGATTCCTTTGGCAATGCCGTCTCCGCAGGTGGCGCGTCAGTTGTAATCAGTGTTTCCGGTGCGAGTACTGTGAGTACCGGCACCGTTGACCCAACTCAAAGTACCGCCACTGTCTCGGTAAACGGAATCGCCGGCAACCCGACGGTCATTGACGTCACGGCGCGTGATGCCGGTGGCAACATGGTTACGATCGGCGGTGCGGTGGTGACAGTATCAGTATCAGGTGCCAACGTTGCGACGCCGGCCCTGATTGACAACGGTGACGGCACATATGCCGCAACATATACTCCAACCGCTGCTGGCGTTGACGACATCGTCGTCACGATGAATGGTGTTGTTGTGAACGGCAGTCCAT
>JAZDDD010000220.1:0-10022 GCA_036679545.1 Gemmatimonadota bacterium
GCCGGCGTCTTCGCCTCCGCGCGACGTGCGATTCGCAACGCTTGCCGAACCCACTCGGCGACCGTCATACGGTTCCTACGAGCGATTCGTTTGATCTCGCGCATCTCGGATTCATCCAATAACACCTGAACCGTTTACTCATACTATGAGTTTAATGTGAGTATGATATGAGTCAATCAGATGTTAGTGGATTTCACTATGGACGAACCACTCGCACAATCGTCTCGCCGTCGCGCAACATCCCAAACCACTCCCGCGCGATTCGTTCTTGGGTCGCAGGGTCATTTTCCAACCGATCCGCCAGATCGCCCAGACTGTCCACCTCCGCCTGTAACCTGAGGATCGACACCTCTTCCACCTTCTCCATCTGTTGGAGTTCCCACCAATTGAGCGTGCTGTACTCTCCGCCGATAAAGGCGAACGACAAACCAGTGAGCGCAACGGCGGTGATCACGAACTTTCTCACGACTAAACCCGAAACACTCTCCCGCCCGGGTACGCCGCGGCGGCACCAAGTTCTTCATCAATTCTCAACAACTGATTGTACTTGGCGACCCGGTCCGTACGCGAAGCGCTTCCAGTTTTGATCTGACCAGCGCCGGTGGCGACGGCCAGGTCCGCGATGAAAGTGTCTTCCGTCTCGCCCGAACGATGTGAAATGACGATGCCGTACCGATTTTCCTTGGCCATTTCAATACAACGCAATGTTTCGGTCAATGTTCCGATTTGATTGACCTTAATAAGGATAGCGTTTCCAACACCTTCGCTGATCCCGCGCTGTAGGCGAACGGGATTCGTGACAAAAAGATCGTCACCAACGAGCTGGACACGGCCGCCCAATGCGTCTGTCATCGACTTCCACCCGTCCCAATCGTCCTCGTGCAGGCCATCTTCGATCGAGACAATGGGATATTTCTCGATCCACCCTTCATACAGCTTGATCATCTCGTCGGACGAGCGTTTGGAACCATCACCCTTCTTGAAGACGTATTGACCCTTTTGATACAACTCGCTGGCCGCAACGTCGAGTGTGATGGCCACTTCTTCTCCCGGGATATATCCGGCAGATTCGATTGCATGCACGACGGCGTCCAGTGCCGCCTCGTTGGACGGGAGGTCCGGGGCAAAACCGCCCTCGTCACCAACGGCCGTTGACGCACCCTGTTTGGTCAAGACCTTTTTGAGCGCGTGGAATACTTCGACACCGGTACGCAACCCCTGAGCAAAGTTCTTGGCACCAACGGGAGCAATCATGAACTCCTGCGCATCAACATTGTTGGATGCGTGTGCACCACCGTTCAGAATGTTCATCATGGGTACGGGCAACACGTGTGCGAGCGGTCCGCCCAGATACTTGTACAATGGCAGACCAACACCCTCTGCAGCCGCCCGCGCAACCGCAAGCGACACAGCAAGAATGGCGTTGGCACCGAGGTTGCTTTTGTTTTCTGTGCCGTCCGACTCGATCATCACGGTATCAATTGCGATTTGGTCGAGTGGATCCATGCCCTGAAGAGCCGGCGCAATGACCTCGTTGACATTGGCAACCGCCTGCGTGACCCCCTTACCGACGTACCGGTCGGGATCCCCGTCTCGCAGTTCGGCAGCCTCATGTTCGCCGGTCGACGCCCCGCTCGGCACAGCCGCACGGCCCGCGAATCCGCTGGAAAGGAGAACTTCGGCTTCTACTGTTGGGTTGCCGCGGGAGTCCAATATCTGTCGGGCGTGGATATTTTCTATTGTTGCCATAGCGAAAGGAAATTAAGTGGTAGGGTGGTGCCCTGCCTTCGACTCGCAGCTTCAAAATCTCCGACCGGACATCAGCCATGAAAGTGTCTCGGTCTTCATATGCCAGACCTTTGGTCGACATGGGTTGCCCGATCAATGCGGCCACGGGATGCGGGTTAACCCTTAAGGTCCCTTTGGGAAGTAGGGTGAATGTCCCCGCGCAATACACGGGCATCACCGGAACTTGTGAGGCGATGGCCAAAACAAACGGACCCTTCTTGAATGGCTGCAGCTCTCCCGTCCGGCTCCGGGTACCCTCAGGGAAAACGATGGCGTTCATACCGGATCGGATTGTTTGCGCAGCAGCTGCATACGCTTCGAACGCGGCTTGCCGATTGTGCCGGTCAATGAAGATCTGGTCGGCCGCCTTCATCGCACCGCCTAAGAAGGGGACCTTTGTTAGTTCCTTTTTTGCCACGAACCGGATATGTCCCGGGAGATGTGCCGCGAGGATGAAGATATCGAACCACGATTGATGATTGGATACAAAAACGACGGGAGTATCCTTGGGAATGTTTTCGAGGCCACGCATGTCCACCGTTGTGCCCGACGCGCGCAACATCGACTGACACCAACCACGGATTACACGATCGTACACGCCATCTTCACGGTTGGGAATTTTGAAGAGACCGGCGACGATCGCTATCACACCGTAGAAGGTTGTCATCACAACCACGTTGAGCGCAAACCAGATCGTTCGAAACATTTACCGCGATCCCGTCGGTTGCCTGCTAGAAATGGCCAAAGCCGGATAGATCGGAGACTAGTTGTCCGTGGTGTTCAATTCGCAACCCGGTACCCGTATCAATCTTGCCAATACGCGTCATCTCTAGGTCGAACTCCTTGCTGAATCGCTCCGCCAGCTCACCCATGGACTCAGACACGGTAACAAGCAACTCGTACTCTTCGCCGCTCGTCGCAGCGGCGTGGACTGTATCACAGCTGTTATGTAAGGGTATATTCTCAAGCTCGATAATACACTCCACGCCGGATGCCGCGGCGATATGGCCCGCATCAGCAACGACGCCGTCACTCACGTCGATCATCGCCTTCGCACCGTTATCCCGCAACCAAGACGCCTCGTTTACGCGGGCCGTGGGTCGTGCGAATCGTTGTCGCGCCGATTCACTTGGCTCCACACCCATGTTCCAGGACCTTGTGGCTTCGGCCGTGCCACCCAATCGACCGGTGACATACAGGGAATCACCGGGCTCGGCACTCGACCGTTTTACCGGCGCTCCCCGCAATGTGCCGAGTGCGGTGACATCCACAATCAACCGCTCACTTCTCACGGTATCACCACCCCAAACCTGAGCGCCGACTTCACCCGCCGCTTCACCAACGCCGGCCATGACCTCCGCGAGATAATCCTCGGGTAGTTCACTGGACAGACCAACACTGACCAAAACACCCGAAGGGCTCGCAGCCATCGCGGCAAGGTCGGAGAGGCTCGCCATCGCACATCGATACCCTAGCTCCTCGGCGGACAACCACCCCGGCAAAAAATGCGTGCCCTCAACCGATAGATCACTCGTAATGGCGCATTGCTCCGACCCAACCGAAAATATGGCAGCATCATCACCTACACCAGCAACGTTGTCTCCCATGCGTTTCCACGCGGCACGGATACGGGAGAATTCTGTTCCGTTGGCCAAGGCGGTTTGAGAATTATCAGAGATTTTGATCGGCATAGTTATTAATTGTTGTAGAATAGTCGCCTGCTACCGGCTGCCAGCTGCCAGCTGCCAGCCATCTATTAATAAGCGGGCAGCGGGCAGCGGGCAGCGCGAAATTAGCGCTCCGCCCTCCATCGAACGAGTCCCCCATCAGTCGCCAGCCACACGAACCCACCACCAACTTCAACATCCACTAGACGCCCCGGCAGATCTCTTTCACTCAATGTCGTTCGCAGGCCATTGGTTGTGTAATCGAACCAAGCTAGGCCACGATTGCCACCGATCCAAAGTCCCGAACCGCGCGCGGCACTCGTTAACGCGACGACCGTGCCGACAGTGCCGGTTAACGGCGGAGCTTCTTTCCAGGTTGAATCGACATCCCGCCACATCAATCGATTGGTCGTGGCAACAAACAGGCGGTCGTCGTGCAGCTTGATGGCGGTGATCGATTCGGAGGCAATGGGCAAACCCTGAATGGATACCGGATCGGAGATGGCATCATCAACGCCGGAAAGCAAGCGCAACCCACGTGACGTTCCTATCCAGATGTCATGTCCTTCCGCCTCGAGCGCCAAGACAGGTGCATTGGTCAGTTGCACCTCCTCGACGACCACACCGGCACGCTCGAACCGACGCAGCAATGCGAGACCACGACCGGTACCCACCCAAAGCCCGGCCGGACTTTCCGTCAACGCATAGGTAGAGGCTGATGGCAGGTCACCGCTAATTGCATGGTCGGGTACATCGACACGGATCACGCCGATGTCCGTGGCTGCCCACACACCACCTTCCCAGACATGGAAGTCACGCACCGTCGAAAATCGGTACGTCGCGGCGCCCGGGCCCCGGTCCAGCCGAAAGTCTTGCAGGTTACCATCGACACGTGTGAAGCCACGTCCGCCATCACGACCACCGGTCCCTGTCCACACCGCACCATCATTCCAGATTACGGCGCCGACACGGTCAGACAACAAACCGAACGAAAGTGGTTCGAACTCGCCGATAGCCGGGTCATATTCGAAAACGCCTGCGCCGTTAGTACCGAAATAGAATACACGGCGCAAGGGATCCTCTGCAGCGGAGGTGAATCGGAATCTCCTGAGTCCATCGTCAAGTAACGCAGAGGACCGAGTTGCGTCCGCACCGGGCAAACGTTGCAGTGCTTCCGAAACCGTTAGGGGCCGTATCTGTTGGTCAGGCGGGGGAATTGATGGCGCCGGCACAACCACACCCATACCCCGGGCAGCAAAAAACCAACCGGCTCGCGTGGCGACGTACATGCCTCGGAACGGATCGTTACGGTCGAAAACCATCCTCACCGGCGCACCCTGCGTCTGGATCTGTTGCACTTCCCGTAGGACCGGCAAGTAGTGTACGAGACCTGAGGTGAGCCCGACCCAAATACTTTCATCGGCTGGATCACCAATCGCCATGGTAATCTCGCCCATGGGAAGACCGTCGAGTCCGGTTATCGGCGGGAGCCACCGACGAGAACGCGTGTCGTACGCGGCAATTGCCCCGGGAGTTACGACGAACAAACCGGCGTTTGTTGCGGCCAAGGCACGCACGTCGCCGAAATCGCGGAGGATGACGTAGTCGTTGGGGTTCCAGTTGGCTTGGGCAATAACGGGTGTAGTGCCAAAAACGGTGAGGAGAGTAAAAAGCTGCCGGCTGCCTGCTGCCAGCTGCCAGCTATTTGACCTTACCGGGATGGCGTGCGGGGTGCGTTTGCTCGTTGCGCTTACGTATCTCGAGAACATCTTATGACTCAATCCGTTTTCGGACTTGGAAGATCTAGCAGAACTGGGGAGATGGTACACGTTGGGTCGTTCCATTTCTCCCATACGTCAGGTAGGCTTGCCAACACATCGGTGGGACGCCTGCGTCGATTGACGTTAGGCCCCTGCCCAAAAACGCAGCTATCAAACCGGAGAGCATGTCTCCACTACCGCCGGTTGCAAGACCGGGATTTCCTGCGGCGACAACTCGGACGTCCCCGCCGGAAGCGACAACGGTGGGTACACCCTTCAACAGCACGGCACTGTCATCTGCAAACATCTCGGCTGCTTCTAAAGCCGCGGCGAATCGATCGCTCTCCGCATCTTCCACCGACAGAAACGCGCCCTTAAACTCGCCGAAGTGCGGCGTCAGTACACGCGGCGCGGTACCTCGCTTCAAATCATCACTGCCAACGTGTAACGCATCCGCGTCAAGGACGACGGGACATTCAAGACGATCCAAGACACCGCGCACGAATTCCGTCCTATCGTCTCCGCGACCAAGACCCGGCCCCACGATTACGGCGTCGGCCCACGCCAGTAACTCGCTAACGGTGTCTTCAACAGCTGGACCCAACGCTGTCTGTGTGACGGTGACATCAGGAAAATTTTCTTGCATCGACGCGACGGTACCCGGTTGCGCGGCGATCCGAACCAAACCGGCGCCGGCCGCAAACGCCGCGCGCGCGGCATACTGAACCGCACCCGCCATGCCATCTTGGCCACCGATCACGGCGACACGGCCCCGCTTGCCCTTGTGCATGGAAGATTCCAACGGGGGCAAAGTCGCGGCAGCCCACATGTCGTGAACAAACAGCGGCCAGTTGGTACTGGTGGGAAACTGTCCGAAGCCGATGTCCACTACGAGAACACGCCCACACCAATCTCGCGCGAGGAGATGCCCTCGCCGAAACCCACCGAACGTCACCGTGACGTCTGCACGCACCGGCCCGTGCGTCTGCCCGGTTGTCAGATCCAAACCCGTAGGGCCATCAACGGCAACAACCGGCACTCCGAGTTGCATCACGCGACGGCCAAGATCACCAACCGCACCTCTGGGTTCCCCGTTTGCGCCGGTACCAAGTAACGCATCGACGACGATCTGTGCGCGTGGCCATTCATCTTTTTCCCCGAGCACAGATACACCATCTCGCAATGCGAGCGTGCGATTTGCGGCGCAGTCGGTTGATCGCGCCTTTTCGTATTCCGCGACCCAGACCTTGGCACCCACCGCGTGCAGCGCGCGCGCAAGTACCCAACCGTCGCCGCCATTGTTGCCATGCCCGACAACAACGAGTGTTCCTTGCAGACACTGAGGTCCAAACAGCTCCCCGACGACATGCGCCGCCGCCCGCCCCGCAGACTCCATCAAGACACGCGAAGGACTGCCCGCCTCCCGCGCGGCGTGGTCCCAACACGTGGCCTGCTTGGCGTCGAGCACAGGGACCCGACGCAACGGGATGTGCGCATCGACACTCATGTGATAAGGATACCCACGTATGACAGGGATTGCTTATGATACCGGAACATCAAATCCGGAGTTCGATCTTGTCAAGGGCGTGGTGGCAAGGAAGCACCACGCCAGAGCCGTGGAACTGAAAAGACTGCGCCGGCTCCTACCGCTAAAGCGGACAAACCCGGCGGTCTACCCTGCCAAGGAAAATGGTCCCGTCCCAGCCCATCCTAAGCTGGTAGCGGGTAGTTGGCAGCCAGCAAAGGGCACCAAGATACACTCGTGCCCTCCGATACTAACCAATCAGCTACTTAAAACTCTGCCCAACGGCCCGCCCAATCGATATCTCACCGTTGTCTATCCGAAGATTAAAACCGCAGTCGGGGTTGTTACACACCCACGCTTTGTAGGTGATGGGAGCACCGTCTCGTCCATAATCCGACAACGGCAACAACACCCCAGTCGTACACTTCTGACAATTCGTCCATGCCGGTTCAGACATGTCTCACCCCCAAATCCCAAGGGCCCAGAGGAAACTACTGTTGCTGTCTGGCGGGACGCAGACCCTGCCATGGGTAGCTCCCGTCAAACGCCTCCTCGAAATCGTAGACTGACTCGAAATCGGCCAAGGTGTCCGACTCCTGCTTCATGAGTAGTCCAAGATCAATAAGCGCAAAGACTATGCGACCAAAATCCGCCGTCGTCTTGAGACCCCAAAATTCCAGCACCATTCGGGCCGTAAGCCCAAATTGTTCCAGGGCGAAGTCACGACACGCAGCCGCCAGCTCCTGGCCCGTGATATGTCCTCGCTCAATGCGGTTTTGTTGACCAAACTCCAGGGCCGCCAACACGAAAAAGAACGACCGTTCGTGGTAGCCCGACTTGAGCGCTGCGATGCGCTCCAGGAGTTCGTCCGCTGATTGGTATTTGGCCACGTGCCTAAGGTGCCGTTCTGGGGGACGCCCGGCAAGGGCGTTAGGGGGCCGCCTCTTCGGCGGCGTAGAGTGGAAAGGCCGAAGCCAACTCGCGGACCTGCGCGGCCACGCGCTCAACGACCGAATTCTCAGAGGAAGTATCGGCAGCCCTCAGGATATCATCCATGAATCCGGCGATACGCGTCATCTCCTCAGGACCCATACCCCGGGTGGTGAGGGCCGGGGTTCCAAGCCGAACACCGCTGGTCACGAACGGCGAGCGTTTGTCTCCTGGGACCGTATTCTTGTTGGCGTGCATGCCAGCTCTGCCGAGGGCCTCCTCCGCGATCTTGCCCGTGAGTTTCCCGGAACGGAGATCCATGAGCAATAAATGGGTGTCCGTTCCGCCTGACACCAATGTATACCCGCGGTCCACGAGAGCCTCACCCAAAACACGCGCATTATCAACAATATTTTGCGCGTACGTTTTGAATTCGGGTTGAAGCGCCTCTCCAAACGCTACGGCTTTGGCGGCAATGACATGCTCTAAGGGCCCGCCCTGCAGGCCCGGGAACACGCTCTTGTCAATTGCCTTGGCATACTCCGAATTGGTAAGGACAAAACCACCACGCGGGCCACGCAACGTTTTGTGAGCCGTGCTGGTCACAATATGCGCGTGAGGAACCGGGTCGGGGTGGACACCGCCGGCAACAAGACCAGCGAAATGCGCCATGTCTACCATCAGTACCGCGTCAATCTCGGCGGCGATCGATGCAAAGGCCTCAAAATCGAAAATGCGCGGGTACGCACTGCCACCCGCAATGATCATCTTAGGACGTTCGGTTAGGGCCTGCTCCCGAACACGATCCATGTTGATCCGTCCGGTACTCTCATCGACGTGATACGGAACAATATCGTACCACTTGCCGCTAAAATTTACAGGGGAGCCATGCGTAAGGTGCCCACCATGTGGCAGGGCCAGGCCCATGACTTTGTCGCCAATCTGTAACACCGCAAAGTATGCGGCGAGATTGGCGGATGCACCGGCGTGAGGTTGCACATTTGCATGATCCGCGCCGAACAGTTGCACCGCGCGGTCGCAAGCGAGTGATTCGATCTTATCGACCACTTCACACCCGCCGTAGTACCGCTTTCCCGGATAACCTTCGGCGTACTTGTTTGTGAGCGACGTGCCCATCGCCTCGAGCACAGCAGGCGAAACAAAGTTTTCGCTTGCAATGAGTTCCAGTCCGTTTTCCTGCCGCGCGGTTTCATCCGCGATGAGGGATGCAACAACTGGATCAGTTTCTTGCAAAGGTCGCAACCAGCTCATTCACCCTACCTCGATTTTGTCGACTCGTCGTTGATGGCGGCCACCTTCGAACGGGCATGTTAACCATCGTTCGAGGATCTCGACGCCGTCGGCTTCGGTGACAAATCGTGCCGGCAGTACGAGAACATTGGCATCGTTGTGACGCCGGGAAAGCTCTGCGATCTCGGGCGTCCACGCAACCGCTGCACGGACATTGGCGTATCGGTTTGCCGCGTAGGACATACCGAGCCCTGTCCCACACATGAGCACGCCACGCTTGGCCCGCCCATCACTCACCTTTGCAGCGACCTGCTTTGCAAAATCCGGATAGTCGACGGATTCATTTGAGGCGGTGCCAACGTCTTCCGGCTCAAAACCCAAACGCCGCAGTACGTCTTTCAACTTCTCTTTCAACTCGAATCCCGCATGATCCGCGCCGATGGGTACGACCTCACTCATGTCTGCGCCGCCTGTCCGGTCCTTGCCGCGTCCAACCGCCGACTCCCAAGGAGACGAGCCGCTCGGTAACTCGGTATCGATTCGTCTCGGGCGATCTCCAGGACCCCCTTTATTGTATCGTAGATCTCCGATGCTTTCTGACGAGCCCATTCGAGGCTGTATCCATACACCTCAGCACCTACGTTGATCAATCCGCCCGCGTTGATTACATAGTCCGGCGCGTAGGTTATTTCGCGCTCATTGAGGGCGTCACCGTGTCGGTCCTCGGCCAGCTGGTTGTTCGCGCCGCCAGCCACGATGTCAAAGCGGAGTTTTGCAAGCGACTCATCATTGATCACCGCTCCCATTGCGCAGGGAGCGAAAATTTGTGCATCGGACGACATGAATTCGTCCTCGTCCATTGCCTTTGCGCCAAATTCTTCGACCGCACGTTTCACACGATCCGCATCAATGTCCGTCACGTAGATTCGTGCGCCATGTTCATGTAGCAGTTTGCACAGATGGTATCCCACGTTGCCAATCCCCTGCACCGCCACCGTCTTCCCTTCGAGCGAGTCGGAGCCGTAGCGGAAACTTGCGCAGCCTTCGATGCCACGGAACACTCCGAATGCCGTGACGGGCGACGGGTCACCAGACTTCCCC